>WQXV01000008.1 GCA_009781565.1 Actinomycetes bacterium | reverse complement strand
CAATTCGACCGTGGCGATATCGGCATGATCGAACGCCCCGAAGAAAAGGATCCAGTTGATACCCAGCAGCGCCCCTTGTGCCAGCACCCATCTGAGGGAGAAGCTGTCAAGCTCTGAGATCTTGCGCCAACGACCACTGACGAGCAGCCAGATCGCCAATACGAGAAATGAGACGAATACGCGGAAGAACACCTTGATGAAGGGAGAACCGTCGATAGAGCGCAAGATGAGCGGGATCGTTCCCCACAGAAGTGATGAGAACACAATGGCGGTAATGCCTAGGGCGCGATGTGAGACAGAAGTTTGCATAGGTCCTCAGCAGATGCGGGGAAGCTGCTCGCCGACCAGCGTATCCATGATGCGTGTTGCACCGAACGAGTTGCGTAGACTGACGCGCCCGGCAGGTCCTTCGACCACCTCACCGATGATCGCAGCATCAGCTCCATAGGGAGCACCTCGCATCGCAACGAGTGCTGCCTCAGCTTGATCGGGAGGCACGATGGCGATCATCTTTCCCTCGTTGGCGACCTGGAACACATCATAGCCGAGCATCTCGCATGCTCCTAAGACTTGCTGGTCGATCGGGACGTCTTCCTCGAGCACCAGCATGCTGACCTTGCTGGAATCAGCGATCTCGTTGAGAGCGCTGGCAAGACCACCGCGGGTCGGGTCGCGAAACACCCTGGTAGCGGGAGCCGCATCGAGGACCGCATGTACGAGCTCGGCGAGAGGCGCAGCGTCGGTCTCGAGCGTCGTACCGAAACCGATGCCTTCGCGCTGGCTCACGATGGTGATGCCATGATCACCCAAAGTACCCGATAACAGGATCTTGTCGCCGACCTGGCAGTTCTGCGCGCTGAGCGCGACTCCCTCACGTATGAGTCCTATGCCGGTCGTGTTGATGAAGATCCCATCGGCGGCACCCTTATCGACCACTTTCGTGTCCCCTGTCACAATCTTGACGCCTGCCTCGCGCGCGCACTGTGCCATAGAGGTCAGGATCACGCGCAGGTCATCCATCGCAAAACCCTCTTCAAGGATGAATCCGACACTGAGATAGAGCGGTCGCGCTCCGGCGGTCGCGACATCGTTGACCGTACCGCACACGGCCAAATGACCGATATCTCCGCCGGGGAAGAATAGGGGATGGACCACGAAAGAATCGGTCGAAAATGCCAGTTTACCTGCGTCGATATCAAGAGTCGCGGCATCTTCAAGCTGCACGTCACCGAATGTCTCGACGAAGACCTCTTCGATCAGATCACGCATCATCGTGCCACCACTACCGTGTGCGAGCAGTATCTTTTCTGATTTTGTCATGGATTAATGATAGCGCATCAGTTCGTACGATGAACGAGCACTCACCGTGGTCCCGCTATCTTTGATAGCGGTAATAAGCCGCGCAGGAGCCCTCACTCGATACCATGCAGGGACCTATGGGATGCTCAGGTGTGCAACCCTTACCGAAGATGCGGCAATCAGGTGGCGTCTTGACCCCTCGCAGGATCTCGCCGCAGGCACAACCGGGGGTCTCGCGTGGTTCACAAGGTTTCGGTGCGTGGCGCTTGACCGCATCGAATTGAGCATACTCGTCACGGATCTGCAGTCCGGTGCCGTCGATGACTCCCAAACCGCGCCACGTAGCATCAGCAGGTTCGAAGACCTCGTTCATCGTCGCAACGGCACGAGGGTTGCCCTCCTCATGGACTCCGCGTGCGTAGGCGATCTCGATCTGGGAACGGCCATCGACCATCTGTTGCAGCAGCATATAGATACCTTGCAGGATATCGATCGGCTCGAACCCGGCTATCACACCCGCGATACCGAATTCATCACTGAGAAATCGGTACGGCTCCAGTCCTATGATCGTCGAGACGTGTCCGGGAAGGAGTAGTGCGTCGATCTTGATCTCGGGATCATCTGCCAGCGCGCGCAGGGCTTTTGGTACGGTCTTGTTCGCACCATAGACACTGAAGTTGTCCAGTCCCATGTCGCGTGCACGCTTGATCGTTGCCGCGATGATAGGGGTCGTCGTCTCAAAACCGACGCTTATGAACACCACTTCCAGATCAGGATTATTCTGAGCAAGCTGCAGCGCGTCAAGCGGTGAGTAGACCACCCGCACATCGGCGCCTTCGCCCTTCTCGGCATTGATCGAGCTGTAGGAGCCCGGGACCTTGAGCATATCGCCGAAGGTGGTGATAGTAAGGTCGTGGTCGGCCGCTAGCGCGATCGCCACATCGATATCGGCATTGGCGGTCACACAGACCGGACAGCCCGGGCCACTGGTCAAGATGATGTTGGGTGGCATGACCGCGCGCAGTCCGTTCTTGGCGATCGCCATGGTATGCGTACCACACACCTCCATGATACGGATGGGCTCACCATCGCGTTGCTCATCGAGCGCAGCAGCCAGATGATCGATCCCCTCGATCACCCTTTTGGCCAGTTGGGGATCTCTGAATGCGCTGAAGTCCATCAGTTTTGGTTATGAGGCGGGACCGGTCGTAGCCTGTGAGGCGATCTCAAGAAACTGTTCACTCGGCTCAGGTACCGGTTCGTCGAACCAGGGGATCTGCTCGAGCAGCTCGAGGGTCTCTTTGGCATAGTCCTCATCGATCTTCTCGATGACAAAACCAGCATGTACCAGCACCCACTCGCCCACCTGGGGATCCTCGATCATATCGGTCGAAACGTTGCGGGTCACACCCAGCATCTCGACTTGAGCCATATTGTTCTCATGGATCTCGAGAATGGTCGCTGGTATCGCCAAACACATAGAGTCTCCTCGGCTAACGCTTTACGAAAAACTCATCATACCAGACCAGGAACATGTAGACGGTCCAGATCTTGCGTGAATTATCGACCGAGCCAGTACGATGCTCGTCGAGTAGGCGTTGTAGTTCGTCGGTATAGAAGAACTTGGAGGCTGTCTCGCTCAGAAACGCCTCTTTGACCCGGTGATAGTACTCGTCCTCTTTGAGCCACACACGGATCGGTACCGGAAAGCCCAACTTGGCCTTTTGCGCGGTCAGCTGCGGGATCGAACGTGCCGCCGCCTCACGAAATGCCTTCTTGGTGTGTTGGGTATCGACCTTGGCGGCAAGTGGAAGGCTTTGGGCTACTTCCATGATCTCGCGATCCAGCAACGGTGAGCGCACCTCGACCGAGTGAGCTGAGGTCATGCGATCTGCCTTGAGCAGGATATCGCCACCTGACCACAGATGGATATCGAGATACTGCATCTTGGTGACATCATCGTGGTCGGAGGCTTCCGCGAAATACGGCGCGGTGATCTCTTGCGGAGTAGGCGCGTCCTTGCCCACCTTGAGCAGTTTGTTGCGTTCGTCGACGCTGAAGATATCGGCGCCACCGATGAACCACTCTTCCAGCGGCTTGTTGCGCCGCATCAGAAAGTCACGGCCGGGTAGTTTGGGAAGAAGCGCATAGAAGGGTCGTGCCAGCGTCCCGATGAATTTCCATACCGGTACCGGCAGGGTGCGATAGAGCTCGGCTTTGCGCAGCGGTTCGCGATAAATGCCATAGCCGGCGAACAGCTCGTCGGCACCTTCACCGGACAGTACCACCTTGACATGCTCGCCCGCCAGTTGCGAAGCGAAGTAGAGTCCGATGGCAGCAGGGTCTGCCAGCGGCTCGTCCATATGGTATTGGATGTGGGCTAGCTCGCCCCAATACTCCTGTGGCGTGATGACCTTGGGATAGTTGGCAACATCGATCGTCTCGGCGAACTCTTTGGCGTAATCGGTCTCATTATAGAGCTCACGCACGAATCCCACGGTAAAGGTCTTGTCGACATCGGCCTTGCTGGCGATGTAGCTTGAATCGACCCCACTGCTCAAAAACGAGCCGACCTCGACACCGGGAGCTGCCTGTTTGTGCAGCGCGACCGCCTCATCGACAGCCTCATCGATGCGATCCACATACTCTTCGACCGTACCTTGCCCCGGTGCGAATCGTGGATACCAGTAGCGGATCGTCTCGAACGTGCCGTCACACCAGGTGAAGTAGTGCGCGGGCCGGATGCGATGTACGTTTTTGAAGAACGTCTCATCGGTCACTGAATACTGGAAGGATAGATAGTTGGCAAGCACATCCTCGTTGAGTTCCTTGACGAAGCGTGGATGATGCAAGAACGTCTTGATCTCCGAGCCGAACATGAATGGGATCTGCTTATCATCATCGTGGTAGGCCCAGACCTTGTCCGAATCGCCCATCGCGCTCTGGCCCGCGTAGTAGTAGAGCGGCTTGACTCCGAAGGGATCGCGCGCACCGGCCAGGGTACTGGTGAGCTCATCCCATATCACGAACGAGAACTTGCCGCGCAGCTTGGGCAGGAGCTCCTCGATGCCCCACTGCTCGAACCCATGCAGGATGACTTCGCCGTCATGCGGTGTTCGAAAGGTGTGCCCAGCGGCTTGGAGCTGGTCGCGCAGCTCGCTGTAATTGTAGATCTCGCCATCATAGACGAGCACGAGGTTCTCATCCTCGTTGGAAAGAGGATAGTCGCCTCCCGCAGTGAGCGTATCGAGCCAACGCGCACCGAGCGCGATCTCATCATCGATATAGATACCGGCGCCATCTGGTCCGCGGTGTTCTATCTCGGCAAGCATCGCCGTCAGGATCGTTTTGGCCTGCACCACGTTCTGTTCGTCGCTGACATCCTCATCAGGTGTTCTGATATAACCTACAAATCCACTCATAATGACCGTTTTCTCACGAACTTGACTTGTCTTGCTTGAATCGCTCTAATCGATTGCTTTGAAACTGCCGGTGATCGCGCGGAACTGTCCGGTCAGAGCGGTGCGGTCGGGCGCATTTCCCTCGAAGAACAGGGGCTCGAGCGCCACATCCTCCCAGATACGTTCCATCATCTGTGCCCATGCGCGTTGGAATGTGAAATAGTTCGCGCAGTTCTCGCGCGCATAGTCCGACGCTTCGGAAAGCGCTGCGCGACCCGCGGCAAAGTAGCCACCTCTGTCATCGCTCTTGAGCAGTTTGAACAGCCCGGTCGCGAACGCACGCCGGCCGATCCCCGAGCTGATGAAATCTCCCGGGTACGGACTGATCGATTTGATCGATACCTGTTGGAGGTCGACCTGCGATTTGGCGAATTCGAGCTTGCGATGCTCGTAGACGAACCGGAATGCATCCTGCTTGAACCGTGTGAGCGGATCTCCTCCGCTGCCGGTGTATTTGGTGACGTACCACTGGTCGTCGAAATAGACTTCCTGGCCCAGCATACGGGCGTTGATCAGATAATCGGTGTCTTCCCCGCGTCCGATCCACGGATCGAAGGCGACACGCATATAGATATCACGATGCAGGGCCATCGCGCCTCCGAAGGCCAGGTTGGCCAACTGCAGCCGTGGTGGTTTGAGCACCTCTACCATCGCTTGGTTGAACGCGGCAGCAGGTTTCCAGAGCGAATCAGTGAAATCACCGGACTCGTCGCGTTTCCAGTCTCCGTGCTCATCCATATAAAAGCCGGTCTTTGCCAGACATACCGCGCCGGACTCGAACGATTGGCCGATACCATAGAGGGCGGTCTCAAGAAAGTCATTGCTCTCGATGACCTCGTTATCATCGAGCATGATCGCCACTTCGGCTCCAGCGACCGCCGCCACGATAAGTCCCAGATTGCGCGTGGCACCATAGCTTTCCGCTGTGATGGCCGGGATCAGGAAGTGCAGTTCCAGCTGCTCGAGACGCCGCTCCAGCGAGCCGCGCTCGGCAGGTCCCATCACGAAAATGTTCAGATCTGAGAACTCACGCAACAGATCGCGTACCTTCTCGTCTGCACGCACCTCTAAAGAGGGATCGGTCGTGCGAACGATCACCACGATCCGGTCGAGTCCACGCACACGACGCAGCGATTCAAGCATGCGCACCAGCGGTGGATTCGGATCGTTGAGCGGGGTGGGATTTCCATAGGGGGTCTCGACCTTGGTCCTCGAGGTCCGCTTTCGCTTTCCCTCCGGCTTGGTCCAAAACGTTGGTATTATGATCATCGAACTCATCTGGTTTCCTTTCATTGCACAGGCATCAACACGCGACGAAGTATCGTCGCGAGCGGAATCCCTATACCAAAGACTACCGCAGCTTGACCTACTGCGACACAAACGACACCGAATAGATACATCAATCCATAACTATTCTCCATACTGATCTGGGTGAAGGGAATGGTATAAAACCCCAGTCCAGCCAGTATTAATGGTAGATATGCAGGCACGATGAGCGCGTTGGTCAGCACCGGTCCGAGCAGGGCCAACCAGGTGTGTTCACGGAGTTTGTAGGTCCAGATCGCGCCCAGAAGGGTCGCCAGGGTGCCGAACACGACATCGAGCCATCCGAGCGGTCCGGTCACACCCAAAGACAACGCATTGCCGATCACGCAACCCAGTGCCAGACCCGGCACCGCCGCAGGAAAGAACAGCGGCAAGATCGTGAGCGCTTCGCTGATACGGAACTGCACCGGTCCCCACGAGAGATAGCCCATGGTCTGGACCACCAGGAAGGTAAGTGTTGCATAGATCGCAGCGATCAGTCCCGTCTGCGCAAGTAGGGCGGTCCTGGTGGGCGCATCGAGGCGATCTGCCTGCTTTGCGCCGTTATTGCATGGCATAGAAGTAACCCACTCCTCGAATCGAGCTGATGATCTTGCGCCGATCGTCACCGATCTTCTCGCGAAGGTGGCAGATGCTCACATCGATGGTATTGCTCTGCAGCGCTCGCTCGTCTTTCCATACTTCGCCGGCAAGCTCCTCACGCGAAACGATGCGCCCGGCCTTGTCCATCAGAAAGTAGAGCAGACTGAACTCTCGTGCGGTCAGATCGATATCGACGCCGTCCAGATAGGCGGTGCGTCGACGCGGAGAGACCGTGACACGATCGATCGTGATATCCAGAGCAGGCGACATGTCAGATCCTTACAGCAGCAGCTCGGCGATCTGTATGGTGTTGAGTGCCGCACCTTTACGCAGCTGATCTGAAACATTCCAGAACGAGACACCGTGTGGTACCGAGTCATCTTCGCGCAGGCGTCCGATATAGACCTCATCGGTCCCTTCGCAAAACGCCGGCATCGGGTAGGTCTTGGTGGCTGGATCATCCATGATCGTGATGCCATCGAGATCGGAAAGCGCTTCGCGGATCGCATCAAGCTCGATCGGCTCGCTGAACTCGACATTGACTGATTCGGAGTGGCATCGTAGCACGGGAACGCGTACACAGGTCGCGTTGACGGGGAGGTCGGGCTGGCCCAAGATCTTTTGGGTCTCGGCTACCATCTTCCACTCCTCCTTGGTCGATCCGTCTTCAAGAAATACATCGATATGCGGGATGCAGTTAAAGGCGATGCGGTGTGCGAACTTGTCCGGATGCAGTTCTCGACCATCCAGAAAGTCACCGGTCTGCGCATAGAGCTCATCCATCGCGGCTGCTCCTGCCCCGCTGGCGGCTTGATAGGTCGAGACCACCACGCGTTTGATCGGGGCGACCTTGCTCATCGCGTGAAGTGCCATCGCCATCGGTATGGTCGAGCAGTTGGGATTGGCGATGATACCGTTGTGCGCTTTGACATCTTGCGGGTTGACCTCAGGAACGACCAATGGCACGTCATCGTGCATACGGAACGCACTCGAGTTGTCAACGACCACCGCGCCTGCTTTGACGGCTAACGGACCGTACTCCTCGCTGATAGAGGCACCTGCGCTGAACAGCGCAATATCGACATCATCGAACGAGTCGCCGGTCAGCTCCTCGACGGTCACAAAGCCGCTTCCATCGCTGCCCGGACCGTTATAGGGTAGCTTCTTGCCTGCGCTGCGTGCGCTGGCCAGTGCTTTGACATGGGTCGCGGGGAATTTTCGCTGCTCCAAGACAGCGAGCATCTCTTCTCCGACTGCGCCGGTGGCGCCTACGACTGCAACATTCATGGATTTTGTCCCTTCACTAAGATGATCCTTCAACACTCATCACCAGATTCGTTCGTCACTGCAACGCGATCGCTTCCCTAGGTCGCGCTCGTCACTTCCAACCCAAAAGCCTTATGGAGGACACAGACCGCACGCTCCGCATCGTCGAGCGCGATGATGCAGCTCAGACGGATCGGCGAGGTGCTGATCAGGTCGATGTTGATATCAGCATCGGCAAGCGCTCGAAACATCTTTGCGGTCACCCCGGGATGGGTCCGCATACCGCCCCCGATGATCGAGATCTTTGCGACATCCTCGTCAAGCACCCACGTGCGCGCCCCGATCTCCTCGATGACCGAGTTGACCGCACTCTGTGCACGTTCGAGATCGGCATGGGGAACGGTGAACGAGATGTCGGTCAGTCCTTCTTCTGAGATATTCTGGATGACCATGTCGACGTTGACGTTCTCTTCGGCCAACGCATCGAAGAGCGTTGCCGCGATGCCGGGGCGGTCCTCGACTCCGCGTATGGTGATCTTGGCCTCAGAGCTATCGTGCGTGACTGCTGCAACTATCGCTTGCTCCATATCATTCTCCTCATTGGTGACGATCGTGCCGGACTCATCGCTAAACGAGCTGCGGCAATAGATGGTGACTCCATGGTTGCGGGCGAACTCGACGCTGCGCATGCACAGCACACCCGCTCCGCTGGCAGCCAACTCAAGCATCTCCTCATAGCTGATCCGGTCGAGTTTTCGCGCGTCCTTAACCACATTGGGATCGGCGGTGTAGACACCAGCGACATCGGAGTTGATCTCGCAGACATCCGCATCGATACCTGCGGCGATCGCGACGGCGGACGGCCAGATCACCACGCTGGGGCGGGGTGGCTCCGATACCACCGCGGTCGTTCCCTGAAAACCGGCGATGATCACGATATGGTCGTTCTCAAGTGCCTCTTTGACACGCGCGGCATCGATCGAGACGATACGCGCCTTGCTGTGTACCTCGTCGGTCAGGATGCCGACTTGGGCTCCGGTAAACGAGATGGCCGGGCAACCCAGCTCTTGGACAGCCATTGCGAGCAGTGCGATGGTGACCTGCTCACCGGTCGAGAGCAGCATATCGAGCTCTCGGTTGTGCGGTGAGTCGGTGATCGCATCGGCAAGGTCGGTCAGCTCGTCGGTGGTGTCTCCCATCGCCGAGACGACGGTGATGACCTGATCGCCGCTGTTCTTGCGTGCGACGAGTCGTTGCGCCACCTTCTTGATGTGATCGGGGGTCGCGACACTTGAGCCGCCGTATTTGGTAACCACCACTGCCATATCGTTGCCTTACCTCGCTTTGGGCCGTTTATTACGATTTGTTAAGTATACTCGTAAGCGGAAAGGTGTACAAATGGAAAATCGCTCCCTTTCGGGAGCGATTTCCGCGTTTATGGGAGTCGAGAAGGAAGGATTTCTCGATAAACGCCTCTAGAAGGGGTGGCCGAAGGATATGGTATACGCATCCCTGTGACCACCTTCGGGTTTCCCCGATATTTATATGATATTACAATAGTATCATTTTGGCAATGATAAACATAATCTTCACAATTGCCTCTCCATGCAAGGGTACCAAGGGTGCATAGGGGCACTCTATCCGCCGACACATGCACGAACGACCTACCTATGCAGAGCGCCGCGTATGCGGCGCTCCCTTCCCCCTGTTGATGGACCAGACTCCGCCTTATCGGAGTTGGCCACGTTTTGATCCTATTGGCATTCGCAGCGTTTCACCAGATAGTCGTAGAACTCGTCGACACTCTTTTGGGCGTTTTCAAGCAAAGCCTCGTTACCCGGCTTGAATAGATGCTTGAAACGTCCCTGTGGTTTGAGGAAATCTTCGACCGGTCGCAGGCCATCCTTCTTGATCTTGGCCGGCATGGTCATCGTCCACTTGCCATCCTCGACTTCGAAGCTGGGCCAGAAGCCGGTATCGACCGCAAGGCGCGCCAGCTCGGCAGTATCACTACTCTTCGTGCGCCAACCACGCGGGCATGGTGCCATGATATTGAGGAACGCCGGTCCCGGGGTGTTGAAGGCCTTCTCAGCTTTATTGACCAGATCGCGCCAGTAGCCGACGCTTGCCTGAGCTACGTAGGGGATGTGGTGATCGGCGATGATCGAGGTCAGATCCTTGCGATGTTGGATCTTGCCATCTTTGGCGCTTCCGACCTCTGAGGTCGTCGCCCATGCATTCTGAGGGGTCGCGCTCGAGCGCTGGATGCCGGTGTTCATATAAGCACCGTTGTCATAGCAGACATAGACCATGTCATGCCCACGCTCCATCGCACCTGAGAGCGACTGGAAGCCGATGTCGTAGGTGCCTCCATCGCCTCCGAAGGCGACGAACTTGACATCTTTGTCTGCCGGTATTCGTCCGGCAGCTTGCAGACCCTTGAAAGCCGCCTCGGCGCCACTGATGGTGGCTGCGCTGTTCTCGAACGCGTTGTGGATGAAGCTGCCGTTCCAGCTGCTGTAGGGATAGATGGTCGTGGATACCTCGAGGCATCCGGTCGCACAACCAGCCACGACCTCGCTGTCTCCGGCACCCATGAGCACCTGACGGACCGCTATCGATGCGCCGCACCCTCCACACAGACGATGACCGCCACTGAGGCGTTGCGGCAACTTGGTGCATTCTTTAATGTTAGCCATCTCATTGCCTCCTTATATTCCCAGATAGGTCAATCCAGGATTGAGCCCACCGTCTGAGAGATCTGCCAGGTCGTTATAGACCCGCTCGATATGAACGAGTTTCACGTCAGCTCCGCCTAATCCGAAGATATAGGGGCGTAGCGCAACATCGACACCGGCCTTGTAGAGTGCCGCCATCGTATCGAGCGCGAGCGGACCGGCTGGAGCGCCATAGCTGTCGGAGCGATCCAGTACCGCGATCGCTTTGCAGCCTTTGAGCATATCGGCCAGTTCGGCTGCCGGGAATGGACGATAGGTCCGTAGTTTGACCATACCGACCTTACGTCCCTCGGCGCGCAGCTTGCGCGTGACCGCACGGACGTTACCCGCTGCCGAGCCCAGGACCAAGATCGCCTCTTCGGCATCTTCCATTCCGTATCCCTCGACATGATCGAAGGAGCGACCGGTCAGCTTGCCCCATTCGTCCCCGATGTTCTTGATCGAGGGCAGGGAGGCATCAATCGCCTCGCGCAGTGCCTTCTTGATATTCATATAGGTGTTGCCCAGCGTCGAGAATCCACCGACCATGATGGGATTCTTACTATCGAGCATCGAATGCTGTGGTTTGCGTACACCGACGAACTTGGTGACGGTCTTATCATCCATCGTCTCGCCACGGCTGATCGAGTGGGTCGTGATGAACCCGTCGAGCGCTGGCATGACCGGTAGTGAGTTCTCCTCGGCGATCCGGATCGCCATGATGGTGTGGTCGTAGGCTTCCTGCGCATTCTCGGCGAACATGATGATCCAACCGCTGTCACGGGCACCCATCACATCGCTGTGATCGCAGTGGATGTTGATGGGCGCGCCGATCGCGCGATTCGCGTTGGCCATCACGATGGGCAGACGCAGCCCGGCAGCGATGGGAAGCTCCTCCCACATCAGGGCAAGACCCTGACTTGAGGTCGCCGTCATCGTACGGGCTCCGGCAGCTGCCGAGCCGATGCAGGCGCTCATCGCGCTATGCTCGCTCTCGACGGTCACGAACTCGGTCTTGACCTTGCCGTTTGCCACATAGCGTGCGAATTCCTCCACGATGGTGGTCTGAGGAGTGATCGGATAGGCGAACAGTGCTTCGGGTGCCACCTGGCGATACGCGGTCGCAACAAAGGCGTTACCGGTTTCAGATACCGTTGTCTGAGTAGCCATGATCTACACCTCCTCGCTGTGCTCGGGGACCATTTTCAGTGCTCCGAAGCGGCATTCACCGATGCAGATGCCGCATCCTTTGCAGTGATTGAAATCAATGCCGACCATCTTCTCATTCTTGACCTGTATAGCAGCATCGGGGCAGATCACCCAGCACATCATGCAATGCTGGCATTTTTCCTTATTCCAGACCGGACGCTCGCTTCTCCATCCGCCGGTGATATAGTCGCGGGAGTTGCCCGCTTCCAAGCCCACCATCCCGATGGGGAAATCGGCGGTCTTCCAGTTATCGAAGTTCGACACATCCCACTTGGCTTTAGCCATCGATCAGCACCTCCTCATATGCACGCGTCACACTCTCCAGATTCGCGTCGATCATCTCTTGAGCAAATTTCTTACCGAATGTCTTGAGGAGTTGCCCGTCGACACTGTCGCGTCCCACGATCGGACGGACCTTGACCAGCGCACCGACGATCGGGGTATTGGGGATGTCGCGTTTGATGGTATCGAGCGCGATACCGCTCGCATCGACCGTGGCCACCGTGACACCTTTGGGCGCTTTCAGTATCTTTCTCATCGCCTCGGGCGTCTCGGTCGAGTTGACGATGACCGCGCCATCTGGCTCAATACCTTCAAGCACATCGGTGCTGGAGAGCAGCGTCTCATCAAGCACCACCACGATGCCGGGATGCTCGATATTGTTGCAGACTTCGATCGGCTCATCGCTGATGCGTGTGAACGCCTTGAGCGGAGCACCGGTCCTCTCCGGACCATATTCGGGCATTGCCTGCATGAATCGATCCTCATACAACGCGGTCTCTGCCACCAGTTTCGCAGCGGTCACCGCACCTTGACCCGCTCGTGCGTGCCAGCGGATTTCTGTCAAATCACTCACCTGGGCCCCCTCACATGTCGATGGGTGTTCATTAGGTCTTTAATTGTAATATAACGAGTTGCCCGTGCGACGAGAGCACGCCAAAAATGTCGCTATCGCTCGATTTTATCCTGAGAGCGGAATAAAAAAGAGCGGATAAGACCGCTCTTTCATAGAGGTATAGGTAGACCAGAGACTACGGTAAGGCCAAACTTGAGCCGTCGAGCAGGGGCGCTATGGTAAAGATCCCTCGTGGCAGTTCGATGGTGGAGGGCTCGGCGACACCGGCTTCGAGCGGCTCGGCATCGGGCTTCTCTCCCAACAGATCGCTGGTAAGCTCGATCACGTTCGGACTTGCTTGCAGAGGAGCCGATTGTTTTTGCGGCATGATACTCGCGGGACTCTTCTGGGGAGCTGACGCTCCCGATCTGCCGGAACCTGGTGCTGGCATTACGGGTCTGAGACATTGCACGGTCGCAGTCTCATCAGAGCTGAAGTAGTTTGCACCGTGGTGACAGGTGCCGCAGTTGATCTGAGGATTATCTACTCGATTGATGGTGGTCTTGCGATCCCCACTATGGCAGGCGCTACAGCCTGAACCTGTCAGCTGCGTCGCGATCTTGGTTTTTCCTTGGACAGCCGCTTTTGCGTAGTCGTTATGTGTTCCCATCAGATCCATGTTACCGAAATGAAGGAGCGTATCGGTCGAGAGCGTTGCATGGCAAGAGGTGTCGAACAGATTGCCTCCGCAAGAGTTCGAGACGACTGCCGTACTCCAGTCCTCCACACCTGCTGCTCCCGTCAGCGGATCTTCCACATCGATCTCATTTTGGATCTTATGCTGCTCTTCAACGTTGGTGGTATGCCAGGGATGTATTGAGCCGGAACCGTGGCATTCGTTCTCATCCAGACCGCAGCTTAGATTGAATTTGATGAATCCATCGAGCATTCTGCTGGGATTTGCCCAGTCACCAGATTGATGGCAGATGCTACAGCCGCTGTCGGGATGATAGGCGCGAACATCGCTCGTGTGACAGTCGCTACAGGGTAGCTCTGGCTCCTGGAACTTGACCACTGAAATGACCACCTTTTGTGTCGTCTCAATGACTGTTGCTCCTTGGGTCACCACACACCAGTATTTGAACTCGCCGAGCTGATCGGTACGTACAGGGCAGATAGCGGAGCGACTGACATCACCGGTGACGATGCCATCTGGTCCCTCGCGGAACCACTCGAAGCGTGGTATTGTCACCTGTGTACCAATTGCACGAGCAGTCTTAACTTCCAGAGGTTGTGCTGCCGCGTTTTGCGTATAGACTGCAGATTTCGGGTAATCCCAGACTGACCAGTTATATATTGTTCCTGAATTGAACAGAGGAGCATCGAGTGAAACACGAATGACCGGTCGAATGGCTACATCATGATCTGTCTGCGTTTCGCTTGAAGGAACACCATGGGCAAGATCATCGATACTCGCCTTCATCTGTGAATAGTTCCCCGTAGTCCCAGGGTAGCGGAAAGCAAAACTGCGATCATCAGGATAAATCGTTCTATTTCCCATCCAAGATGGGAATTCGTCCATGGTTCCTAATACCACTTTTTGGCTGACGTCATAAACCTGTGAACCATTGGTCTCTATGGTTCCAAAAGGCACGATCGCTTCTTGTTGTTGTGCGTTGAATGCTTGCTCGAGAAAACCATATCCTGACACTCCCCCCGAGGCTAGCGAATAGTCCACGCTGTTGCTGGCTTGCGACGAATTGAGCCACGCGCAGATCTCCGAACCAGACCATTTGTCATAGTAGGCAGAGGGTATGAACGGACCTGATAGACCGTTCATGGGCCGAAAACCGAGATCGTAATCGGGTGCGATCGCAAAAACCAAGGTCGTCCCATTGACGGAGGGTTGGATCTGCTTCAATTCCCAAATAATGGGACTTCCAGGTGTGAACGTTGT
>WQXV01000007.1 GCA_009781565.1 Actinomycetes bacterium | reverse complement strand
ATGGGCCAGCTCGTAGTCGTGACTCATGCGGATCGCGTCGAACGGACAGGACTCGACACAGAGGCCACAGACCATGCAAGCGCCCTGTTGATAGGCGAAGCGCTTGATGAACTTCGAGCGGTCCTCGCCGGTCTCCACGTCGATGTTGATGACATAGTAGGGACAGGCGTTCTGGCAGATCAGGCAGGCGCGACACTTGTGGTTGCCCTGCTCGTCATATTTCATGCGCACACAGTAACGGGCGCGCGGTGGAAGCTCGTATTTCTCGTTAGGATACTGGACCACGATATGCGGGCGGAACAGCTGACGAAACGCGTTCTTGATCACTTTGAACAGACCGAAACCAATGGGGATCATCGGCTTCTTGTGCACGATCGCTTTGGCGAGGCGCTTTTGATACTCGGGTTGGAACTCCGACATCACGCACCTCCCCCGACCGTCATCAGAAAGATCTTATAGCCCACACCGAAGATGAGTGCCCAGATCAATGCCGAGGTCACCAACACCTTGAAGCCAAGCGCGGCCATCTGATCGACGCGGAAGCGTGAGACGCTTCCCTTGACCACCATGAAGCAGAAGATGAGCAGATAGCTCTTGAGCACGAAGATGATCGGTGCGATCGGCTCGATGATCTCGGCGGGCACGAACGGTAGGGTCCAACCGCCAAAGAAGAGCACGACCATGAGCGAGGCTAGGATGAAGTTGTTGGAAAACTCGGTCAGATACATGAACCCGAAACGCATTGCCGAGTACTCGGTCGAGAATCCCGCGATCAGTTCAGTCTCGGCCTCAGCCAGGTCGAACGGAACGTTGGCCGTCTCCATCAGTGCACAGATGAAGAAGATGATCGCGCTGGGAAATGCGGGGATGATGAACCACAGGCTGTTCGCTTGCGCGAGCACGATCTCACGCAGGTTCAGCGATCCGGCCAGCATGATCGGCACGATCGCTGAGAGGATCAAAGGTACCTCATAGCTGATCGAGGCACCGATCGAGCGCATAGCACCCAGCAGCGAGTATTTGTTGTAGCTGGCATAGCCGGCGGCAAAGATCCCGAGCGGGATAATGCTCAAGAACCCGACCGTCATCAAGAACCCGTAGGTCATATCCGAGGCGATCAGATCCTCGGAGAAGGGGATCGCCGCATACGCCATCAGACCCGGCACGAAGACCAGGATCGGTGCGATCGCATAGATCCAGTAGTCGGTCTTGTTGGGATGACGATCCTCTTTGACCAGCAGTTTGACGATATCGGGGATGAGCTGCGCGATTCCTGCCGGACCCAACTCGGTCGGACCCAGGCGCAGATGCATGTGTCCGAGCACCTTGCGCAGCATGTAGATGGTCATCGAGCCGTTGACCAGCATGATGACCAGCAAGAGCAGGACCGAGATGAGCGCGCGCAGCCACTCGTTCATCGATCGACCTCCCCGAAGCAGAAGTCGAACGACCCATATGAGAGGAGCGCGTCAGCCAACCATTGACCGGGCGCGACGGTATCGGCGATAGCAAGATGGAACTGGATCGGAGGACGATACCGCATGCGATACGGGGTATCTCCACCGGTGCTGTATAGATGCACGCCCAGCTCTCCTCGTGCACCTTCAACGCTTCCGTACGCCTCACCTTCGGGCAGGCGCAAGACCTTGGGGAGCTTGGCGATATGCTCACCAGGAGGTGGTCCCATCTCGACGAGTTGTTTGAGCATACGGATCGACTGCTTCATCTCGTCGAAACGCACCAGGGTGCGTGCCCAGATATCTTCGCCGTCCAGTGTGAGCACGTCGAAGTCGAGCTTGTCATAGTAGCCATAGGGGCGATCTCTACGTAGATCCCAGTCGATCCCGGACGCACGTGCGATAAAACCGGTCGCGGCAAACGAGAGTGCCATCTCATGCGGGACGATCCCGACCCCGATGACGCGTTGGTGGAAGAGTTCGGAGCCGATCAGCGCCTCCCAATGCTCGTCGAGGTATTGATCGGCCTTCTCCAGATAGGCGAGCAGCTTGTCGTTACCTTCTTTGTTCCAGTCAAAGACCACACCACCGGGGCGTACGTAGTTGAACATCATGCGCGAGCCAGTGACCGCCTCAAGCGTCTCGAGGCATGCCTCGCGATCACGCATCATGAAGAGGAACGGACCCATCGCGCCACTGTCAAGACCCAGAGGACCCAGCCACAGATAGTGGCTGGCCATACGGTTGACTTCGGCGACCACGGTTCGGATCCATTCGGCACGCTCGGGCACCTCGATCTCTCCGAGGTTCTCGACCGCACGCGCGAGTGCCCACTCACCCATGATCCCGGTCGCGTAATCACCGCGATCCATCAGCGTACCGATGGTGTTGTAGCGACGGTGCTCAGCAAGCTTCTCGATACCACGGTGCAGGAAACCGACGTGGGCTTCGCTGCTCATGACCATCTCGCCATCGAGCTCGACGAGCATGCGCAACGCGCCATGCATCGCTGGATGCGACGGACCCAGGTTAAGCAGGAAATGATCGGTCTCGAGCATGTCGGGCGCATTGGCTTGACGGCGTAGACTGCGCGGAGTCACGATCCCTGGTGGTGGTTCCGGTGAGAGCCATCCTTGCAGGTCATAGGCATCGAATTGATCTGGTCCCAGTCCAGGAGCGAAGTCAGTGTACATGGTATCGAGCGCGTGCTTTATCCACGTTTCCACAGCTCCTCCTTTCCACGGATGGGGACCTTTTTGAGAAGCGGTGTATGGAAGTGCTGGTTGGTCACCAGCTTCTTGGGATTGGGGTGATCGAGCAGCACCAGCCCGAACATCTCACACAGTTCGCGCTCGGTCAGATAGGCACTGGCGAACAGTTCGATGATCGAGTGGTAATCACTCTCATAAGGTAGCTGCATCTTGATACGCAGGTCGCTGTCAGCACTCATCGAACGCATGAAGTAGGTGACCTCGATGTATCCAGCGGTTGCCGGAGTGGCCGCAATCCCCTTCTCCTCATCTGCCTCGACCGCCTCGCGCGCCTCGATATCAGCGCCGAAGATGTCGAGCAGTTGGGTATAGGCAAGCTCGTTGTCACGCAAGAACTCGACCAGCTCGTCTCGCTGATCAGCGGTCACCCTGATCACGGTACCCAGCTTGCCCTCCTCCTCCACTGAGAGGAAGGGGAGGCCAGCAGCGATCAAGGCTTGTCTAACCGTTGATACGTCGTGCCTCAAGGCGCTCTCCTGTCTGGGCATAGATCTTCTCGCGCAACTCCAAGAAAGCATATTGCACACTCTCGGGGCGAGGAGGACATCCGGGGATGTAGATATCGACCGGAACCAGCTCGTCGACCCCGAGAAACACATTGGGATATTCGCGGAAGGGACCGCCGGTATTGGAGCACGCGCCCATCGAGATGACCCATTTGGGATCGGGCATCTGCTCGTAGAGGCGCGTGACGATCTCGGCCATCTTGTAGTTGACGGTACCGGCGGTGATCAGCACGTCCGCTTGACGAGGAACACCGCGGAAGAACACGCCATGGCGGTCGAAGTCAAAGCGCGGACCACTGGCTGCGATCAGGCCTTCGAGCGAGCAGCACGCGATACCGAATGCGAGGTACCACAGAGAGCGTGCGCGTGCCCAGTCGAAGAACTGCTCGGATTTGATGAAAAGCATCGAGGTGTCGCCGGTCAGCTTGTCTAGTGCCATTGTAGCGCCCCCTCTTTTTGAGCATAGGCAAGACCACCGAGCAAGATGACCACGAAGAGCACCATCTCGACCAAGATGAACCAGCCGGTCGCCTCAGAGCCCAACGCGACCGCCCACGGATAGAGGAAGACCACCTCGATATCGAAGATGACATAGAGCATCGCATAGACGAAATAGCCAGCCCGAAAACGGATCCAAGGCTCACCGATCGCATCGACACCCGATTCGAACGAGATACCTTTACCGTGAGTGGGATTGGTGGGTGAGAGAAGCCACGAAGCGGAGAGACCCACAAGGGCGAACGCAGCACCGACAATTACAAATAAAGCAATGACGATCTGATGATATTCCAACCGTTCCCCCTCGAAAATGACGTAAAAATCATCCATTACTAGAATATCTGATTTTCACACAAGTCGATTAGATTTTTTGCGAAAAATAGTATAATGACCTCTCGCGTATGTACGCAGGCCGACGTAGCTCAGCTGGTAGAGCACATCACTCGTAATGATGGGGTCACCGGTTCAATCCCGGTCGTCGGCTCCAGACTTAACGTAGTATGAATCCCGAGCGTCTCATAGTGTAGTATTGAGAGCACGATGGCCGATTCGAAAAGACAGAAGAGCAAGAAAGACCTCCTGTTCAACGCGGCGATGAGTATCATCGGTGAGCGTGGCTATGGTGGGACGAGTGTCGATGAGATCGCGGCACGTGCCGGGGTAGCCAAGGGTGTGGTCTACTATTACTTCGATTCGAAGGCGGCACTGGCCGAGCAGCTGATCAAGACCGGGCTCGATGCTTTGGCCGTGCGACTCGATCGTGCGATCGAGCCGGAGATGAGTGCCAGTGAGGCGATCACTGCCCTGGCCCACGAGCAGATGCGCCAGATCGAGAAGCGGCGTGATTTTGCGAAGTTCCTGCTCTCCGAGATGTGGCGTGAGGATCGCGCATGGCAAATGACGCTTGATACCTGCGTTGCCAACATCGTCGCCATCTTCGAGCGCGAGATCAAACGTGGTATCAGCGACGGGCAGTTCGCATCTCTTGATGATGAGAGCATCGCTTTTATCGCTCAGACGATCTGGGCGACCTATCTGTCCGGAGCACTCAACTGGACAGTGATCCATCCTGAGGACGATCCATCAGCTATTGCGGATCGGTTGGCCCAGTATGCGCTCGCAGGTCTTCGCGCCTAGAACTCTTCCCCACTGACCAATTCTGTCGATCCATCTCTGGATTCTTCAAGCTCCTCGATACGTTCATCGATTCGCTCGACCTGCGCCGCTTTGATAGTCACCAGATGGATCGTGACGGCGATCCCGATCAGTGCGAGTATCACGTTGATGATCGTGTTCTTGATGAACCACATCGATATCAGCAGTCCTGCCCATAGAAAGATGATGGTCTGGACACGGGTCTTCGTCGAGACATGGGTCTTGTCACTATAGTGCCGTATGAACTCCCCGATCTTGGGCATGCGCTTGAGGCGCTCGTAAAGTGCAGGACTTGACTTGGCAAAACACAGCCCGGCGAGTAGGACGAACGGTGTCGTAGGTAGTACGGGTAGGAATGCGCCGATTACCCCGATCAAGAGGAAGATGAATCCAGCTGCTATGAAGAGATACTTACGCATGACCTCCCACCGCATGATCGCGGCCCCATCGAAGTTTTTACGAGTATAACATGGCGCGTAGCATCGGGCCGCACACAGCGGCGAGCGCGATCCCCGCGCATAAGTAGGGCCCGAACGCTATGGTGCTCTTGCGCGTCGCCCGCCCACTCAGCATCAAAATGATGCCAGCGATGGCACCCAGCACACAACCGAACGCGAGAGCCAGGAGAGCCGACCGCCAACCCAAAAAGACTCCTGCAGCTGCCATGAGCTTGATGTCACCCCCACCAACACCCCCAGAGAGCGAGGCAAGTGCCAGCAGCGGTAAACTGGCGGCGCATGCGCCCAATACTGCATCCAGCACCGTCACCGGCATCTCAGCGGCCAGCCACCCGACAGAACCGGCGATTACGCGAGCGATACCCAACAGTGCGATCATGATGCAGAGACCATTCGGTATCGTGCGGGTACGAATATCAGTAGCGCTTACGCACCCCAATATCACCAACAGGGCGACAAGGAATACCCTATCGAGCACTCCTGTACCTTTGATTGCCTCGCTAACAGCTCCCAGCACGACACCCACCATGACTCCTGCCCTGACTCCGACTCCGACTCCGACTGCGGCTCCAGCTCCGACGCTGGTCCCCCTCCCTGTCGCTCATCCTTGAGAGAAAAAGATACCCCTGCGTCAACGGGTGGCGCAAGGGCATCTCTTTGACTTGAAACTAGTGAAACAGCATAGATCTGTTTCGTGTACCGCGAATTCTTAGTATCTCTTGTCCTCGACTACCTCATCGACTACTACGTCCTCGACGGTGACATCCTCGACAACGACGGTCTCAGGTTTCTTGCGCAGGAACCACCATGCCAGCAGGCCGACCAGAGCCAGAAGCGGCAGCAGCCACCACCAGTCAAAATCCCAACCCTCGGCATCTTCTACAGCTTCTTTCGCAACACCTACCGCTTCGTCAGCGGCTTTGTCAGCCTCATTGCCAATACCCTCAGCAACCGCATCGATATTCTCATCGATCGCGCCCGCATCAGTTGCCAGCCCATCCTCGACCTCTTTGAGGGCATCCGCTTCTGCAGCCTTATCAGCTGCGTCATCAGTTGCGTCTGCCGCCTTCTCCGCCGCGTCGTCTGTCGTTGCTGCGTCATCTGTCGCACCTGCGATGACCGGCATGAGGGCGAACGAAAGCATGAACACCAAAGCGAAGGCTAAGGCGAGCTTTGCGAGCAACTCTCTACTCAATTTCATCGATACACGCTCCAATCTATCTATCTCCCATTACATGACTACTCACTTCGAGTACGAAGCATGACTCTAGTCTAAACCAAATGTAACCAATTGAGCACCGATTGTTACCTTCGGGTAAAACCTGCGATTTGGCGAGATTTTGCGAGGTTGGCTCACATAAAGTCGCATGAGCAGAACGCATTAGCATATACTAGAAAGACCAGTTAATTTGACGAGAAGGAAAGCCCCGTGAGCTACAAGATCCTTGATAAAAAGCAGTTGAGCGGATCGGTCTTTGAAATGACGATCGACGCTCCTGAGATCGCGCGTGCCGCACACGCCGGACAGTTCTTCATCCTGCGTGTCAACGAATGCGGTGAGCGCGTACCTTTCACCTTCAGCGATTGGAATGCCGATGATGGCTGGATCCGGTTCATCTTCATGCGGGTGGGCAAAAGCACCCATCTGCTCGAGGATATTGAAAAAGGTGACAGCTTGCGCGATGTCGCTGGCCCGATGGGGCATCCCACCGCGACCGAGGTCGGTTCACGTTGGACCGCTGACAGGTCGATCGCAGAAGGTGATCATCTGGTGGTCGTCGGTGGTGGAGTCGGCACCGCGGTAGCCTATCCTGTCGCACGTGCAGCGGTCGAGGCTGGTGCAAAGGTGACCGTCATCTGCGGTGCGCGCACGCAAGAGCTGCTTATCTTGCAAGATGAGCTTGAGGCGCTCGATCTGGCTGATTTGATCATTGTGACCGATGATGGATCAGCGGGACGTGAGGGTCTGGTGACCGAGCCGTTGCGCGAGCTGTGCGCCTCAGGTGATGTCGACCGCGTCTTCGTGGTCGGCCCCGGAATCATGATGAAGTTCTGCTCTGCGACCACCGCCGAGTTCCAGGTTCCGACTCTGGCCTCGCTCAATCCCATCATGGTCGATGGTACCGGGATGTGCGGTGCATGTCGCATCCAGGTCGGTGGCCAGACCAAGTTCGGATGTGTCGACGGACCGGACTTCGACGCTCATGTGGTCGATTGGGAGGAACTGATGACAAGGCAGCGTGTCTATGCCGAACAGGAACGCCTGGCTGATGGCGAGTACATGAGGAGTTGTGAGTGCCATGAGTAGCGATGCTGCCCGCCACCCTATGCCCGAGCGTGATGCCAAGGAACGCGCGCGCTCCTTCGAGGAAGTCACCTTGGGCTATGACGCAGCGACCGCGCTAGCTGAGGCTCAGCGCTGCCTGCAGTGCAAGAACCCACCGTGCGAGAAAGGCTGCCCGGTCTCGGTCCGTATCCGCGATTTCATCGGTCAGATCGTTGCTGATGATCTGGCTGAATCGATCAAGCTGCTCAAAGAGCGCAACGCACTACCGGCGGTCTGTGGACGCGTCTGTCCCCAAGAGTCGCAGTGTGAGGCCAAATGTGTGCGAGGGGTCAAGAGCGAGCCGGTGGCCATCGGTCGCCTCGAGCGCTTCGTAGCCGACTGGAATCGTGCACGTCCTCTCGACGAACGTTGTGGCATCGAGAAAGCCGCCTCCAACGGCAAGAGTGTCGCCGTGGTCGGCAGCGGGCCTGCCGGACTGGCCTGCGCTGGTGAGCTGGCACAGCTGGGATACGCGGTCACCGTCTTTGAGGCACTCCATGCCGGTGGAGGCGTGCTCGCCTACGGTATTCCCGAGTTCCGCCTACCCAAGGCGATTCTGGGCGATGAGATCGCCTCTCTCGAGCGCGCTGGTGTGAATTTCAAGTACAACGAAGTGGTCGGTCGCGTGACCAACGCGCAGCAACTGCTCGACAGTGGTTTTGATGCGGTATTCTTCGGTACCGGCGCGGGACTGCCGACCTTTCTTGGGATCGAGGGAGAGAACTACAACGGCGTCTACAGTGCCAACGAGTACCTGACGCGCATCAACTTGATGAAAGCGTATCGCTTCCCGGTCTATGACACCCCGATCTGGGAGGGTCACAACGTCGTCGTGGTCGGCGGTGGTAATGTCGCCATGGATGCCGCACGCTGCGCGCTGCGCATGCGAGCCGACAAGGTCACGATAGTCTATCGACGCACGATCGATGAGATGCCTGCACGTAACGAGGAGATCGAGCACGCGATCGAAGAGGGCGTGCAGATCAAAGAGCTGTGCAGTCCTCTCAAGATCGAGGGAAGCCAAGGTTGGTGCACCGGTTTAGAGGTGCAGCAGATGAAGCTGGCCGAACCTGATGAGAGTGGTCGACGCAGCCCTGTCACCGATGGGAGCAAACCCTTCGTCATCGACTGTGACACCATCATCACGGCGGTCGGTACCGGGGCCAATCCGCTTACACCCGATGCGACCAGTGGGATCGAACTCAGCAAGTGGGGTTATGTGATCGCCGATGAGGACGGACGTACCAGCGATCCGCGCATCTTCGCCGGAGGAGATATCGTTACCGGAGCTGCGACCGTCATCCTGGCCATGGGCGCAGGCAAGAAAGCCGCCCGCGCAATACACACGGGTTTAACTTAAACGCAAACGCGGAGAGCATAAGGGACAACCGCGACCCAGGGGAGTGGTTGTTGGGTACCTTGTGAACACGCGCAGTTACGCAGCCGCGCAATAACTCAAAGTTGATAGTTTTCATTATGCGGCGAGTATGTTCGAGCATGGAACGTACCCCGCGTGGTAGGCCGAGTTTGCGCTTAGATCTGGAATTCGGGGTCGAAGAGTTCTGACACACTCTTGTTGGTGTGTACGTTACCGATCGCATTGGCGAACATCGGCGCGACGCTGAGCACGGTGATCCCACTGTCCTTTGCGATCTTCTCGTCGATATCGATCGTGTTGGTCACGACACATCCGTCGATATCCGCGTTCTTGATACGCTCGAACGCAGGACCTGAGAAGATACCGTGCGTGGCACCCAGATAGACACCGGTGGCACCCTTCTTCAGCAGGGCGGTCGCACCATTACAGATCGTTCCTGCCGTGTCGATCATGTCATCGACCACGATGCAGGTCTTACCCTCCACCTTACCGATGACATGGGAGATTTCAGCTTCGTTGTGCTCAGGGCGGACCTTATGCATGATGGCGAGGTGACAACCCAGGAGCTCGGAGAGTTTCTTGCTCGCCTTGGCGCGACCCACATCAGGGCTTACCACGACCATCTCATCCAGCTTGAGACTCTTGAAGTAATCGGCCAGGATACCGAGTGCGGTCAGATGATTGACTGGTACGTTGAAGAAGCCTTGGATCGAGCCCTGGTGCAGATCCATCGTGATGATCGAGTCGGCACCTGCCACCGTCAATAGGTCGGCTACCAATCGCGCCGTGATCGGTTCACGCGCAGCGCTCTTCTTATCCTGACGCGCATAGGCATAGTGTGGGATCACGCAGGTGATACGTGCTGCGCTTGCCCGTTTTGCAGCATCGATGCAGATAAGCAGCTCCATCAAAGCGTCATTTACCGGATAGCTCAGCGTCTGTATCAAGAATACCTCGGCTCCTCGCACCGACTCGAGATAGCGCACATAGACCTCACCGTTCTCGAAACGATGGATGTCGATGTCGCCTAACGTAGTGTCGAGCCTCTTGGCGATCTCTTGTGCTATCGGTTTGTTCGCTGTTCCAGAAAAAAGTGCTAACCTGCGCTCCTTCATGCCTGTTCCTTCATCTCCCTTATGAATTTGGCCATACCTTCTTCAACGCGCAGATCTGCGCGCTCTATTGCCATTGCATCAGCAGGAATATCGGTCGAGATCACACTACCTGCCGCTATGTTGGCGCCATCGCCGATAGTGACCGGTGCTACGAGCATGACGTCGGAACCGACGAACACGCCATCGCCGATGACGGTCTTGGATTTGACGAAACCATCGTAGTTGCAGGTGATGACGCCGGCGCCCAGATTGCTCTTCTTGCCGATCGTGGTATCTCCCACATAGGCAAGATGCGGCACCTTGCTCCCCGGTCCTACGTGCGCCTTCTTCAATTCACAGCTCGTTCCAGCCTTCGATCCGGTCTCGAACACACAACCTGGGCGGATGTAGGTGCGAGGACCGATGTTGACGAAATCTCCGATCTCACTTTCAAGCACGATCGAGCTGTCGACGACCGACTGCTCGCCGACCGTGCTGTCGACCAGGCGCGTGTCAGGACCGATCGTCGATCCCTTGCCAACACTCGTCTGACCGCGTAGATAGGAGTTGGGCCAGATCTCGACGTCCTGCGCAATACTGACATCCGGACCGATCCAGGTGGTATCTGGTGAGATGATGGTCACGCCTTTATCCATCCACTCGTGCGTGATCCTCTTGTGCAGGATCTTGGTCACCTTCGCGAGCTGCGAGCGATCGTTTATCCCCATCGTCTCGTCATTGTCTGCGACCGGCAGAGCGCGGACCCTCTTGCCTGTCTCCTTGAATATCTTGACGATATCGGTCAGATAATACTCATGCTTGACATTGTTGTTCTCGATACGGCTGAGTGCATCGAAGAGCCCGTCGATGGCGAACGCGTAAGCACCAGCGTTGGTCTCTTTGATCTCGAGCTGGTCGGGCGTTGCGTCCTTATCCTCGACGATCGCTTCGAGATGATCGGTCTCGTCACGTACGATGCGACCATAACCGAACGGGTTCTCGTAGATGGCGGTCAGCACACTCATCGCGGCTCCATGGGTGACGCAGTCATCGATCAGACTTCGAATGGTCTCAGGACGTAGAAGCGGCACATCGCCCGCCAGGACCACGAGTGTCCCCTCATCGTCATCACCGATCAGAGGTTTTGCCAGCTCGACCGCATTGGCAGTGCCGATACGGTCGTCTTGATAGACGGTCTCGACCCCCTCGATCTGGCAGGCGCACTCATCGACCAGCTCGTTTTGATGTCCGGTGACCACGATGATGCGGTCAGCTCCGGCTTCTTTGGCGGATTTGATCACCAGATGCAGCATGGGGACACCCAGTAGTTCGTGCATCACCTTCGGTTTTTGGGATTTCATTCGAGTTCCGTTGCCTGCGGCAAGAACCAAAGCAGTTGTTGACATACGCCTCGTTCCAATCACTCAACTATTGATACATTGCGTCTCTTCGCAGCCAGCGGCCTTCCCCACGTGAGAACGTCTGATTTTACCATACGCCTATCAAGAAACGGTCGCCTCTGTCGGGAGTAACTACGTGTATCTCATCCACTGAACGGACTCATCTCGATACGCGATGAGAGCATGGGAGATAAATAATGCCATGAGGTGTACGGTGTCGTTCTCCTGTTTAGTATAATTGTGAGAAGTAACTCGTCAGATTGGAAGGAGTCTCAACTAACATGAGAAGAATGAAAGTATGGGCATCAATCCTATTGGTCACAATCGCATTCTTGGCGCTTTTGTTTGCGAGTATTCCGATCGCATCAGCTGGACCCTTCGATGTCTGCGAGATCGTCGAGACCGGCGCGATATACAGCGATCTTGGAAGCGCACTTGCCGCTGTCTCTGATGGGCAGACCATCAAGCTTCTGGTCGATATCGAATATGAGGACCAGATCTACATCTGGGGCTATGGCTTTACTCTTGAGCTTGACGGGCATTTCCTCAATGTCTATGACGATGACTGCCCTCTCTACGTCGCTGACGGTTACCTCTACTTGAATGACTCCGCCGGCGGTCAACTCAACGTCTGGGCCACAGGGGAATACGGGGTAGCGGTCGAGGCTGACTATGGAAGCCACGCCGAGGTCACTCATGCAAGTGGCCACACTGGTGCGAGCGCATATCGTGGTTCGACCATCGAGGTGATGGGCAATATCGAGGCGACACGATACGGCGCCTATGCCAATGCGCTCGATGCGCAGATCATTGTGCATGGCTATGTCCAGGTTAAGAGTGAATCCTCAGGGAACTACTATGGCGTCTATGCTTGGGAAGCTGACGTGACCGTCTATGGAGATGTTATCGTCGATGTGACTGCTACCAACAGCGACACCTATATCAATGGTGTTTTTGCCGCAGACAATTCTGCCACGGTCTATGGAAGCGTGACAGTCATCGTCGTAGGTGATGCCACTGATATTTGTGGTGTCAGTGCCGTCAATGCTGCGACTATCTTCATCGGAGGAGATGTGAGCGTCAGCGGAGGTGCCGATTGGTTCTGCGGAGCCTATGCTGGTGGAAGCTCGCAGATCACCATCGATGGTGGTCTTACTGTGCCCGCAGGCGCCTACTTCATTTTGTTCGATACCGATGAGTCAAGGGGTCCCGATGAGTTCTCAACGCCCTCATCGAAACCAGGATACTTCGAATACACCGACGGTACAGGTAACTTCGTGTGGATCAAGGAGCCCAGTGAACCCGAGCCAGTCGAATACGAGATCATCGAGGGCGATGGGCAGTATTGGATACAAGGCTCCGCGGATGGTATGAACATAACGTGTAATGGAGAATACTTCCTTTTCGAATACGTATTGGTCGATGGTAAGGCGGTCGATTCAAAACAGGTCACAACGAGTCCTGGCAGTACTATCGCGTATCTCACGCCTGAATTTCTCAATACCTTGGCGCTTGGTTGGCACACGATCGAGTTCGTCTATGTAGATGGGAGTGCCACCGGTACTTTTCGCATCGTTGCGGCAGATCCTGCCGATCCGAATAAGCCTCTCCCACCCACCGGTGATGCTACGCTGGTGAGCTCGGTGATCCTTATGGGGACCAGCTCGCTGATCATGCTGGGCGGAGCAGCGCTTGTCGAGAAGAAAAGGGAGGCACCGCACAAATAGCACTGCGAATCATCCTGGCAACACTCAGCATACAAAGGTGCACCAAGGAGCGAGAGAAATCTCGCTCCTTTGATCTTGTCTTGTCAGACGCCAAGGTGAGTGTCAAAATAGGGGAAGTGATTTTGTGGGGGTGTAGCTCAGATGGGAGAGCGCAGCGTTCGCAATGCTGAGGTCAGGGGTTCGATCCCCCTCACCTCCACCACAAGTTATTCCAAACCATCGAAAGGATACTTTGATGAAACGGAATATGCATCCACTTCTTGAAGGTATTCCTCATTGGATCGTGCGTGGTGGGGTGACCTCCGTGCTGGTAGCTGCGATGATCGCAGCGGCGTTCGGGGCTCTGTGGCTCTTCAACTATATGGCACCGATAACCATCCCCTTCCTTCTTGCGCTCGTGCTGGGCGCGATCGTCTTTCCGCTGGTCCAGATCGGGGATCGCCTGAGTATTCCTCGCAAGATATCAGCACTCATCGTGGTCTTCCTTGTCTTTTTCGTGATCTGGGCTGCCGTCCAGATCACCATCACCGGTCTGATCGGTGAGGCGCCCAACATCGGCAATCAGCTCGTTAACAGCGTGCAGAACATCGGGGATCAGGTCGACGACCTCCTCAGTAACGTCGGAGTGACGCAGGAACAGATCAACGAAGCGGTCACCAGCGCTACCGATGCTATCAGAGGAGCGTTCGAACCGAGTAGCACGACCAGTTACACCAATGGTCTTCTTCAGACGGTGTCAAGCGGGATCGGCTCGCTTCGCAATGCTATGAGCGGTGTGTTCTCAGTCCTCGTCGGCATAATCATCACCGCGTTGATCCTCTATTACTTCCTCAGTGATTATGAGCAGATCGAGGAGTGGATTGCGACTCATCTGGGTGTTGATGCCGAGCTAGGCGTCGGTATCGTCGATGATGCGACCTCGAGCTTGCGTGACTACTTCAAGGGGATCACGATCAAAGGATTGGTCACTGCACTCGCATCCGGTCTCATTCTGTTCTTCTTCGGGGTACCGTTGGTCTTTCCCGTCATGATCGTAACGTTCATCACCGGCTATATTCCGTTCGTGGGCGCCTGGCTTGCGGTGGTATTTGCCGTACTGGTCACCTTCGGAACCAAGGGAATGGTCACGGCGCTCATCGTCCTCGCTCTGTGCATCGTTATCCAAAACGGGCTCGAGCAGATCGTATATAACCGCGTGGTGGGCGATCAGCTCAATATGCACCCGATCGCAGTACTCGTCGTCACCATCCTGGGTTTCACCTTAGGAGGATTGCTGGGTGGAACGCTTGCCGCTCCGCTTGCTGCCATGGTCTTGCGCATCCATTCGCGACTCAGAACGGTGCGCGAAAAGACGGAAGCTTTGCAGGGTGTCGGCGTTGGTGAGCTTGAGATCGTTGAAGTGGTGAGCACCTGAGACATGACGTCTCGCGCGTGATCGAGATCTCATGTAAACGAAAGAAGGACACCGCATGGTGTCCTTCTGATTCTTTGGGTCGCCCACGATCGTGCTACATTGTTGTTCAGGCAAGCAGACCACGTGGGCGGTATATGAGTACGTTTACTATTTTATCCTAGCAAACGCATCCTCAAGCAAGGAAATCTCTTTACTCATTTTCAACATACGGCTGAGCATAAAGGTAACATATCCGCACAGCGCAATCCAGAGGATACCATAGGCGGCGATCACATAGGGCGCGTCACGTAAGACCAGGTCGTAGAGTTCGGTATTGGTCGGGTCGATCATCAGTAGGCCTCCAGCCCTTCTTTGAGCACATCAAGTCGCTCTCTCATATCTTCTTCGGTCACGCGCAGCACATAGATGGCGTAGCCGATCATGAGCATGCCGACCTGCGCGATGATAAACGGTATCAAGTTGGTCGTGTCCATCCCTGATTGAAACACCACCGGGTGGCTGGAAGGAATGAGTCGAGTGATCATAAAGCTCAGTGGCGCATCGATCCATGCAATGATACAAAAGACTGCCGCATAGGTAGCAGCACGTTCCTCGTCACCCACACTGTTTCGCACCACGAAGTAAGCGACCATGAGCACCATCATGATGAAATAAGTAGTAAGCCTT
>WQXV01000006.1 GCA_009781565.1 Actinomycetes bacterium | reverse complement strand
TGACGCATCGGGTACGAGCACCATAGGCCCACGTTCCACTATTACGGGTGGTCAAGGTCGGGATCAAGGTCTCATCTGCGCCCAGATCGCTCAGATTGGTATATCCAACTGATCCCGAGGTGCCCACCGGCTCGCTCGGTCCTATGTGCCGAAGAGTGGGATAATCGGTTCCGGTCGGTGGATTCCAGATATCCTCGAAATCCCAGCCGACATAGATCTCCTCATACTTCGATTGCACGGGGCTTTGCAAGTCAGCCTTGCTAGTCGCGAGACCATCGCGCCCTTTTAGTGTCTTCTCATCGTCAAGTGGAGGCGTAGACCCCGTACCGCGTGTGAAAACTTGTGTATCCAGATGCCGCAGATTGTCTCTCCAAGCAAGGGCTCCTGCCGTGGTACTTCGGCTCGCGCTTACTCTCCTAAAATCATCATATGTTTTGCCAAACCCTCTTCCGTTGTCGGTGTGTATAATCGGATTCGCTGCAATGCATGAATAAACATCCTGGATGTTCGAAGTGCTGAGTTCACTACCGCTGATCCCGGCTACTCGGTCTGTTTTGGCGTGTATCGTCATGGTAGAGATATTGTTGTGAGATGGAGTACTCAGCGTCGAAAATGTTCCAACACTACCGCCGATACCGAAAACTTCCGATCTATCCTCAACTGAGTTTGGTAACCCTTGAGCGATGCGAGGCAACTCCGTTTGGGTGATGCTGCCAGCTGAATAACAGTTGGTCACTGTCGTATTAGTAGTTTCTGCAATACCGCCGGTCCGAACATTTGGCACATTCTCCAAAATGGTCACATCAGCAAAGCACTGATCAACAACTCCAGCGAAACGTCCAGTAATACCACCAATTTCCGGTATAACGGGAGCATTCGAACCTTCTACTAACGCACGAACTTCGCATTGGTTGACCGTTGTGGCATCAGGATTGATCGTCAGGTTACTCTCAAGTGTCGTTCCCGTTACCGAGCAGTTCTTAATAGATTCGTTTCCAAGATTTGACGACTGGGTATACCCGAATATGCCGCCAGTCGCTCCCTTATTGAGAATGTATGAGTTAGCTACCTGGCATTCAGATATCGTCCATGTTCCCGCATATCTGTGATTCACCTGACCGAGAATGCCCCCTACGTAAGCCTGCCAGAAGTATGGTTCGATCCTGACATCGAGATCATTGACTGAGCAATGTTTAATATCGAAAAAGACGACCCCGCCAGGATCTTCACTAAATCCGATGATTCCGCCGATCACCGGTTCTGAGTCGGAGACCATAGTGGTCCGATCGGGTACATCAAGCGTGACGCTGAACCCATCAATCTTTGTATTTAACACTTCTCGTCGCCCATAGTTATATCCGATCGCACCACCGATTCGAGCGTTGATATCTGTTGCAGATCCAAGAGTTGACAGTGTCACCGATACATTCTTGACCTCATTGTCACGAAACTCGGTCGTGATTCCAACGCCAAAATCCGTATCTTTCATCGAGAGCTGGCCCGCAATCCCACCAATTTGTGAATTATTAGACAAGTTGATACCTTTTATATCAACGTCTTCGACCAAGCAGTTGATAATTCTTGATGCGTCACATACATTGCCAGTACCACCCTCGTAATAACCTTGGGCAAGGAGCCCACCACAGTGTGACCCATAGTGTCCCGTGATCAGGGTCGAGTGTGTTACCTCAATATTCTCAAAGAGAGAATTGTAGAACGTGTAAGTGGATTCGAGCCCTTCCCAAGTAATCACTCGGCGGATGCGGCTCTCTCCAATTGCTCCTCCAGCTCTGGTACCCACAATGGTCGAGTCTTTTACCACAGCATTGCGAACGACACCTCCGGGATTATGCCCTACTATCCCTCCCATTGCATTTGATGCCGCACCCGTAGTACCGAGTCCTCGCTCAAAGCCTGTATCGAGCACTACATCTGATATGGCCAGTTCCTCGATGACCCCAAGGTTATTACCGGCTATACCGCCGAAACGAGCGCCCTGCTGACCACCGAACATGCGTGGATAATTGTTGATGAATTCTACGTCGCTGACTTGAAGATATCGTATCGCTCCTTCAACTGTGTTTATTCCGGCAACTCCGCCGTTGAAATAGAATTCACTAGAGCTTTGAGTCGCTCCCCACACTAAACCACTTTCTGCGAAATGAACGCCAGCAAGAGTGACATGCTCTATCGTCCCATTATTTGTTCCAGCTATACCGCCTGCTGATTGGCAGATCAAACTAAAGGTAGTGCCAGAACCAGTACAAGCCACGTTTACCGTAACACTATCGACGGTAAGATTTGTAATATCGCCGTTGTTGGTTCCGGTTATTCCTCCATAGTTCGTGACTCCATGTACCGAGATATTCGATACGTCTAGATCGCGTATCGTCCCGTTATTCGTTGCGACAATTGCTCCGATGTTATTTCCCGATACCGTGGTAAAGTCTTCGGTCCTCGCTCCAATAACACTGAAATCAGTAATTGCAAGGTTGTGTATGGTTCCGTTGTTGACTGAGATCAGCCCCATATTACTGACGCTGAGACGGGTCTGGCTTAAGTGCTCTCGAATATCAAGTCCGCTGATGGTATAGCCCTGACCGTTCAGCTGTGACCCCTCTCCTAGGGTGATATACGGCCAACCGCGCGCCTCGCAGTAATTCGTGAGGTCGAGATTATTCATAACACGCCACTCGATGTCCTCCTCATCGGTAATCGCTGCAAGTTGTGCGGGAGTATAGATGCGTCGCACGCTTCCGGTATCCGGCCAATTCGAATCCACGAAAAGATAATCTATTGGCCACGCGTCGGAATTGTTGGTCACGCTCATGCTGAACAAAGCCTTATCGTCTTCCTCGAGTTGGAGATACTTGGACTGATCGCCTGCGGGACTGTTCGCACCGAACAGGCTCACCGTTTTCGAGACTGAGGGTTTTCCTTCGCCCACATAGAGAGGAAGCGTCTGGGCAAAATCGAACTCGATATGGAACTGAGTCTGGAAGCCCTCATCTACAAATATCGACTCATATTGGATTCCCAGGATTATATGTTGATCTGGATACAGCGACACGTATGATCCACCTGACAGTAGAGGTTTCACCCAGAACTGATCACCGATTGTGACCTTTTGCAGACGTGCGCCACTGCCATCAGCAGCGGCAGAATAGCTCGCGAGTAGTGAGGATCCGGTCGAATATGTGGGCGGAATGGTATTGCTCGTTCCATTATTGTTGATCGCTTCAAGTGTCGACCCGTTACCGCTGATCGTCTTGTATTCCAGAGTGAATGGCCCGAGATAACCGTATTCATTCGGATCAGTATCATCGGGCTCGACCAAGATGACATCGATACGATCGTTGAGAGTTAGGCCTCCATCGTAATAGTACGCTTGCTCGGCCGCGGTAAACGGCTTAAAAGGAGAGGGAAGCGGGTTTCTAAAGAAATCTGGATTGGACAGATACTGCCGATACCATATCAGATTCTGGGTCAGCTTCGGACTGATAGCACGACCTGCTGTGTCTGGAAGAATGTTTTGCTGTACTTGTTCAAGAGATAACGATCCTGCATGGGTGTATAACGTTCTCATCTCGGCAATCGCATGGCGTATCTCTGCCAAAGTCTGGGCATCGACTCCCATTATGGCTGCTATCTCGTCTTCATTATCTCCCGGATTGTCGACCCGGGAGTATTCACTCGAAAGATTCGCAATATGAAGCGCGACACAAAAGGTTCCAATGACCGAGGAGCCATCACTGACCGAATAGGTGGTCGAAGATGTCCCATGTCCGGGATAGTGGTAGAGCGTTTCATCATCACCGAACGCCAATCCGGTAAGCACTGTGGGAAGGAGCATCACGGCGACAATCAAAAGAGACAAAAGGCGCACTGATGTGCTCTTGCCCGAATGAGATGATTGTTCCGCCCATCCTGATCTATGATGAACTGACCGACGTATTAAGTGTCTATGTGTGCTCATACAGAATCATCCCCCAGTGAAACGAGCGTTATTTCAACACATGCACGCTGATAACAGCGGAAATGCTGCTAGTTGCATTGTAGTATCCTGCGAACAGTAATTACAAGCAAAATCGCACGTAGAAGGTATAGATAGAAAACAGCCCAAGGTTGTCGATCGCGAACCTGGTAGCTCGATCATTGTCTTTTCCAGGTAAAAGCGCCCCGTGATCGGGGCGCTTCTTTTCTTTCATCTATGGTGCGGTACTACTTGGAAGGAAGGATCTTATACATCCCCGTGCCACAATCTGCGCACGTTCCTTTCATCGCAGGACGGCCGTTCTTCATAACGACTTCCTCCGCGTCCTTCATTTCCTTTTTAGCCTTGCACTTGACACAATATGCTTCTGCCACGTTACAACACCCCCTCTAATTTGTCCAGATCGAGCCAGGGGCAGCTGTCTCAATCACTGATTAGACCAAGATAATGGTGGCATTTGTGCTCAAATTTGTCTAGCACCCCGCACAATTTGTGCTTAAACGGTGACTGAGCGCTGATATTGGTTTTTTATGCTTGGGCAAGGAATTCGAGTGCGAACTGTACGGTCTCGTCGAGCACGACCGCATCGGTCGCATCGGCAAAGTCATCGACGGTACGGTAAGCCTCAGGAAATCCTTTACTCAGAAGTCGCGTGATCGTACCCGCTTTGTGGTGATGGGTCAGCGCAGGCGTGGCATCGGTGATCCCGGTCACACCCTTGTAAGGCGATATGCGCAAGTCTTTCTCGCGTGCGGCGCGTTTTGCCAGACTCATTACACGTGAGCTGATCGAAACGGTCAGCGGTGCACCTTCGCGGGTGTACCACTGCAGGTTGCCCAGCCCCACCGATTCGAGGTTGACTATCAAGGCGTCACGCAGTTCCTCGCCATACTCGTAGAGGAGCGCTTGCATACCGGCCGCATCGGCGTGACGCGCCCCGGTCGCTACGAACCACACCTCTTTACCATCGAGCATTGCCGAGAACCCCTCCAGACCATACATGCCACTGGAGAGTCCTCCGATATTGGCGACGGTGCGCATCGGCTGGGTCACGGTGGTGCGCTGAGCTGGAGCCGCAGAAGTCGCCTCGAACGATCCCGTATTCGAATCGAGCGTCTCCCAGGGACCGAAGGTGGAGTTGCTGGCGTGTGCATCGGCGCGCGTATCGAACATATCATCGAGCTCGAGCCAGTCGGTCAGCCCCGGTTGGTCGAGATCGGATGCTTGGCGCAACTGCTCGTCTGCCGAGACCGCACTCATGCTGGCAGTGGAAAACTCGTGTGACTCGATCGTGCCACCACGCTCGCGTGCGAGAGCCTCGACCATCGAGAGCAGTACGGCAAGACCTGAAGCGCTGTCATTGGCACCGGGTGATTGTTTGCGCAACAGCGACATGACCAGCGCGTCGAGCGCCAAGATCGCAGGCACGACGCTCAGTATTGCAAGCAGTACCCACAGCCACAGTTGCAGATCGATCGCCACATCGAAGAGCGTGAACTCCATGAAATCGAAATCGAACGCCAGAAACGCCAGCAGAGGTAGTGCTGCGAGCAGATAGTAGAACGCGTAGTCGGTCAGCCGACGATGCAGCGTCGCAGTCGCCTCGGTGTTAAGTGGTGAGACGAAGGGGGTGTCCAGATGGGAGACGAATACCACTTTGCGCAGCTTGTCCCCCGTGGTGCCGTCATTGCAACGTGCGACCACATTCTGGCTGGGGCCTTTCGGAAAGATCGCGTTAAGGAAACTGCGCCCGCGCAACTGGAGTGCCAGCAATACGATGCAGGCGGCAAGCAAGATGACCCATAGCCAGTTGACGAAAGGGATCTCACGGGTGAAACGCGAGGCAAGGATCGGTATCAAGGGTAGGAAATAGAGCAGCGCCAGCGAGAAGCCCGAGCTACGTGTCGTATCGAACTCCTGAATCTCGACCGCAAGCCCATATTGGTCGCACTGTTGCGCGAACCACTCTGCGGCATGACGCTCAGAAGTTGAGGTAGCGGGGCGTGGCCCAAAACGATCGGTTATATCGACTACTAGTTCGTGCGGGGTCATCTACTCCTCCATCACTCGAAACTTCGAGCTTCGATCAAGACCTCATCTTGAGGTTGTCAAACCAATTTCATAGCGCAAAGCCTGTCTGGTAAAGTTCTGCTGCCTTAATCAACGAAAAGGCAACAGAAAACCAACAGGAAGTTAACGCTGCTTCTTAGTTTAGCGCACCTTGTTATCGAGTGTAAGAACTTGTTCGCGAATCTCGAAATATTCCGCGTTCTTGGCGCCGACCAGCTCATGATAACGTTGGGCGACCAGATCGGCGGGCGCGACCAGATCGGTCTCCTCCATGATGGTCGCCTGCATCAAGAGCTCGGCGTACTTGTCAAGATCGATCTTGAGTGCGGTCTGATCCTCTCCGGTCCAGTCATTGGCTGCCTTGATCGCGGATTGGGCCATCTGTTCCCGGATGTCGATATAGGTGATGTAGACCTCGAAGGACAGGCCCTCGAGCGCACGTTCGGCGTCGTTGAACTCTACCCGCGCCCGCGCCAGAGCGGAGAGCGCTTCGTTGTTCTGTTTGACCGACTCGAGCATACCGGCCTTATCCTGTTTGTCGAAGGCTTCCTTGGCAGCGGTAGCTGCACCGGTCGCCTCGACCAGTTTCTCCCAACCGACGTTGACACCACGTAGGGCGGTGGCTGATTGCTCGGTCACATCGAGAAGATCGGGGATCAACCCCAACAGCTGCCCACGCAGCGCGATCGATTCCTGTATGGAGACAAGTCTCTCCATCTCTTCGTCGGTCGCGTTCTCTTGCGCACGTTTGATGTAGTCTGCCGCCTCACGCAGCAATTCGCGCGTGGGCTCGATCGTTTCCCTCACGTCATCGATCTGCCCAGCGGTCTCATCGGTGATATCCGAGTCGATGACGACGTTGATGACATCGAGCTTTTTTTGTGCGGAATCGATCAGATCGAATGCCTGCTCGATACGATACTGTGTCGTCGAGGTGTAGTAAGCCCAATACGAATAACCGCCCACACCGGCTAAAAGCAGGGCGATGGTCACCCCGATAATGAGGTGTCCGGCGGTGAATTTTGGTTTTGTATCGCGTGCCCGGCGTTCGCTTCGCGAAGGCGACATGCTATTATTGTCCGTACTCATGGCTACCTATTATAACGAATTCAAGAGATGAGATGGCCCGTGTGACCTCATGGACAAAATATACATATCTCAACGCTTTGGTCTCTCTGATCGGTGGTCTGACACGCGATCGCCACTACTCCTACACCGAGATCGCCGCGCTTGTCGGATGTAGCGAGTCGCAAGCACGGAAGTTGGCCGATGAGCTTGCCGATCTGACGATCCCGTATCTGGCAGGTCAGGGAGAGTCGATCCTGCCGCTGTTGATCGACGAAGACGGTATGACGTTGCACGATTCTTTCAGTTTTGACACTCAGCGCTCGATCCGCTTGGACCGCATGCAGACGATAGCGGTGATCCTTGCCCTGAGAATGATGGGGATTTCGTGGGATGATGCGAGCATGCGTCAGTTCTGTGACGCGATCACGATCGACGCGCCCATCGAATACCTTCCCCATATTATCGACATCTCTGGCATGCACTATACCGACGAGGTCATGGAGGTACTCGCGCAAGCCGCCCTTGACGGTTGCTGCGTGGAGATCGTCTATCGAGGCGAAGTGCGAGTGATCGAGCCGTGGCTACTTTTGGGTGAGAAGGAGCACTACTACGAATACGGCTGGTGTCGTCAGCGCGGTGCTCCACGCATGTTCCGTCTCGATCGCATCTCGCAAGCCACGTTACTGCCTGCTGAGCGAGCGTCCCATTCTTATGAGAAAGAGGTCTCACAGGCTTATCCTGGTCTTGATGAGGCCCCCTATATCGCACGTCTTCATTTCGAGGATCCCCACTCATATAGTGAAAGCGACTGGACCGGTGCACGCACCATTTCCAGCACCCGCCCCGGAGTACTGATCGAGCTTCCCTACACCTCTCCTGACTGGATCACCCGACAGGTCGTCTCATACTGCGGAAAGGTCGAAGTCATCAGCCCTCAAAGCTTGCGAGAGGCGGTGGTCGAATATGCAACGCGCATTCGCGCTCTATGCGGCGTTGGTCGATAACCGTTATCCGGTCAGCAAAGAGGTCATCGAACAGCGGATCTATCGTGATGATGCGACCGAAGCCGTTGAGGGCAAGAGCAAGAATCGCACGATTCAACAGCGCAAAGAGTGGTTCGAGACCACCTTCAAGCGCGATCAGGCGCTGCTCAGAGACCTTGGTATTCAGATCAAATTCATCGATGACGCGCGAGGCAGTGGCTATTTGATCGACCCGACCAAAAGCTTTGCGAGAGGCGATGTACTTTTCGAGTTGGACGAGGCGACCAGTGCGCTCATCTATCTGGCTCTTACCAGTATGGTCAACGAGCCGCTCTTTGCGCTCCCCCACGATATCCGTCTTGCACTCCTGCGTCTGTCACCTTTGTTCGAGTCCCTCTATGGGGTCGACAAGATCATCGCAAGCAGCAATCGCTCTCTGGATGAACATGCCGATGTGCAGGCGCGCTACGCAGAACTCATCTTGCGGGCGATCTTGGATACCCGTCGCCTCGAGCTTGTCTATCGCAATCTTGCTGGTCAGCAGCGCCAACGCGTCCTCTCACCGTATGGCCTGAGTTTCTTTGAGGGGCGTTGGTATGTGATCGGTCATGATTCCCACAATGATGCGCAGCGCTGTTTCGCGCTCAGCCGCATCCAGGATGCGAAGTTACTCAATGAGACGTTCGACTACCCACGCGACTTTACGACCGGCGACCATATCACCCTTCCCTTCGCACTCAATAAGAAGAAGCGTGGGCATGGTGACGTTGGTGACTATCACACCGCAAAGCTCATGATCGATGAGAGTCAGACAGCTCAGGTAGAGGCGATCACGCGAGGTTTCGGTTCGGTCACACCGCAGAAAGACGGATCACTGGTATGGACGATCGAGTATGACGATCTGGCGCGATTGATCCGCTTCGCACTTGCCCATCAGCTTACGTTTGCAGATGGTGGATCGATCGAGGCGCGCTATCTGGCAGATCGTCTCGACGAGGTCATCGAAGCGCACTCACCAGCCACCACAGTATAGCCAGAGCGATCGGTATCGCCACGATACCGGCGATGATCAGCGGCCAAGCCCATTTCTTGTCATCACCTTGCAGCTTATCAAGGAAGGGGATACCCCCGCCAAAGAGCATCAGCGGAAGTGGGAAACAGGGCAGCACGCAGCAAAACCCCGAACGCCCCGTCGATTCAGTGATGCCACCGTAGTGCGTCCCACCCACATCGACGCCACCGACCGTGCCACCACCCAGTCCGGTCTGGAAGGTACGGATGATCGCCGAGAAGATGAAGAATGAGATGACGACTCCGAAGAGGATAAGGAGTCCCAATCCGAGCCACGCCCAGTACTTGCGCCAACCTTCAGCATTCAGATTGTTGAGATTGAAAAAGAATATCATCGCGTTTCCTTCCTGCCTGACATCTCGTTCTCCCGAGCTTTCTGGATCGATCGACTTACGCGGTACTAGTCCTTCTTATCGACATAGGCGACCGCGTAAAACCCTGCGATCGCACCTGAAGCGGCTGCGGTCACGATCTGCTTGAGCGGTACCTGCGTGATATCGCCCGCGCAGAACAGGCCCGGCACCTTGGTCGATCCATCGTTGCCGGTGATGATGTAGCCGCGCTCGTCGCGTTCGAGCAGGTCGTAGGCCAAAACGTTCTGGGGATTGGCTCCGACGAACTCGAAGACACCCGAGACCGCCAGCTCACGGGTGCTCTTATCATCGGCAGACTCGATCACGAGTCCGGATACCTTGCCATCCTCGCCTTTGATCTCGACCGGATTATACGGTGTGATGATCTCGATCCCGCTCGTCTCGCGCACTTTATCGACCAAGGTAGCGGCAGCACGGAACTCATCGCGGCGATGTATGAGATAGACTTTTTTTGCGAACTTGGTCAGATAGATCGCCTCTTCGACCGCCGCGTCACCGCCTCCGATGACCGCCACATCCTTCTCTTTATAGAACGCCGCATCACAGGTCGCGCACCATGAAACGCCGCGACCGGTAAATTCCTCTTCTCCGGGAATACCCAACTTCGAGGGGACCGAACCCGAGGCGAGCACGACAGCGCGCGCTGTATAGGTCTCATCATCGGCGGTCAGCTCGAAGGTGCCGTCATCGAGATGCTTGAGATTCGTGATATCAACGAACTGCATGATCTCCGCACCGTGGGCGAGCGCCTGCTGATGCATCAGCTCGCCGAGCTCGGGACCGCTGATCCCCTCGGGAAACCCGGGGTAGTTGTCGACATGGTCGGTCGTGACGATCTGACCGCCCATCATGGAGCGTTCGAAGATGACCGTGCGGGCTTTTCCTCGGGCGGCGTAGAGCGCTGCGGTCGTCCCTGCCGGTCCTCCACCGATTATGGCGACATCGATCAGATCACTCATGGGCGCATCTCCTTATTTAAGAAACGTCGGTCGGGGTATCACTCGTATCGAGTTGATCTTCATTCTCTAATTCTTGGATGAGCATGCGAACCTGTTCGTGGAGCCCGTGCCAGAACTCATCACTCTTGGTGAGCTCTTCGACCAGACGGAACTGGTCGAGCGCGGCGGGAATGTCTTGGCGACCTTGCCAGTAGAACAGGCCGAGGAAATAATTCGCATTAACGTGTTTGGGATTGACCTCTAAGACTTGGGCGACCTCTTGGATCGCGCGATCGGTGTCTCCACTGAGGAAGAACAGCCGAGCCATATCGGTACGCGCATCGACATCGGTCGGCACATAACCGAGATAGCGCTCATAGTAGGTCACTCCCTCTTTGGCGTCGACCACCTTTGCGCCGTGATCACCGACATCGGAGTTATAGTCTGCGCGACGGCTGTAGAACTGACCAAGCCCGAGCAGCGCCTTCTCGTCGGAGGGGTTTTGCTGAAGCGCGATCAGGTTGTTATAGGCTTCCTTCTGATCGGCGGTGAGCAGATTTCTGAACTCGGCTGATGATGGTGTCTGGTTCGCGTTGTTTTCCACCATGCGCCAGCTGACAAAGGCGACCGCACCAAATACCGCGATCGCGAGCGCCAAAATGGTCAGGGGCACGCGATAGCGTTGGAACGGACGGATCACGTAGCGTTTGGCGAACGACACATCGCTGCCGGTGCCGAACTGCTCGACAGGAAGGCCGAGCGCCTGGGCTTTGAGGAGCATGTTGAGGTCGTTGGTGATCAGGACGAACTCGTGATCCTCGGGCAGCGCCTCATCGGTCAGATAGGCGGTAGCCAGGATGCGTTCGTCGGCTGATTTGGTGGTAAATCCCTCGGGTAGCTTGTTGCTGCCGAACTCGAGAGGAGCTACCCGCAGCGTTGATCCCTCACCGATCTCGACACCCTCGATCAGCGACTGGCCCTTGGCCAACTCGAAGATGAGACGGCTGACCTCGCGACCACGAAAACGCAGGTCAGGGTCAACGCGCGCGGTCTTGAGCTTGTCCAGCTCGCCCAGTACCGTCTCGGGTATGACGATGTCGGCACCACTGTACTCGAAGAGCACATTGGGGTCGGTGAGTAGCACATTGGTATCGAACACCACGGTTTTCATGGCTCTATTATGGCAGATAAGCGAACTAGGTTAAAATGTAAGGTCGATAATCACGCAATACTCATGCTGCGAGGAGACACTATGAAGATTTTGATAACAGGGGGAGCCGGTTTCATCGGCAGTAATCTGGCTCACTACCTGCTGGCTCTTGATGGTGAGGTCATGGTCATCGACGACCTCTCGAGCGGCTATAGCGGCAATATCGACCCACGCAGTGAGTTTCGCAAGCTTGACATTTGCCGTGACGAATTCCTCGCTGCCAGCGCCGCCTTCGACCCCGACGTGATCGTACATCTGGCTGCACAGTCCTCGGTCTCCATCGGCGAGACCGAACCGGAGTTCACCCGCAAGATCAATGTCGACGGGACCCGCCGTGTGATAGAGGCGGCGATCGCTTCTGATGTCGAGCGACTCGTCTTCGCCTCTTCGGCAGCCGTCTATGGGGTACCTCAAGAGCTGCCACTGGTCGAGACAGCGCCACTTGCCCCGATCAATGTCTATGGTGAGACGAAACTGGCTGGTGAAGAGCTTATCCGCGAGATGCTCGACCCCACCGCTCTCGATTATGCGCTGTTGCGTTTCTCCAACGTCTATGGCCCGCGGCAGACCGCCGAAGGTGAAGGCGGTGTCGTCTCATGCTTTTGTGAGGCGCTTGCCAAAGGTAAGACACCGGTCATATTCGGTGATGGTCATCAGGTGCGTGATTTCGTCTACGTTGCCGATGTGGTCGAGGCGTTGACCAGCACCATCGGTGGCGACATCGCTTTTCGCGACTTCGGAGCTGAGGCGACTGAGGACACCAGCGATGACCGGGGGGTATTCAACATCTCGAGCGGTCATCCTGTCACTATCGAGCAGCTTCTCAATGGGATGCGCGTGCCGGCCAATTTCGGAGGGTCAGCCACCTTCGAGCCGGAGCGTCCCGGAGATATCCGCGAAAGCATACTATCGCCCCGAAAAGCACGTGAGGTCTTCGAGTGGGAGGCCAACATCGATCTGGCCCAGGGGCTGGATAACACCTGGATGTGGCATTGGCGCCAAATGCAGTAGCGACGCACGTCGACCTCACCTCATTCATCGATCGGGTGATGCGCGAAGGAAGCGCACGCTATCGTGATTTCTCATGGCGGCGCACGACCGATCCGTATGCCGTCCTGGTCAGTGAGGTCATGTTGCAACAGACACAAGTGGCGCGCGTCGAACGTTATTTCGACGAGTGGATGAATCGATTTCCCACCGCTGATGCACTTGCCGCCGCCTCGGTCAGCGATGTCTTGGAGGCATGGCAGGGACTGGGTTATAACCGGCGCGCGCTCAAACTCAAGCAGGCAGCCGAGATAATCAGTGAGCAGCATGCCGGTATCGTATCGACAGATTACGATGAGCTCGTTGCATTACCGGGAGTAGGACCGGCGACCGCTGCCGGAGTTGCAGCTTTTGCACTCAATCAACCCTCAGTCTATCTCGAGACCAATGTGAGAGCGGTGGTCATCTTCGAGCTCTTCGATGAAGAGAGTGTCGTGAGCGATCGCCAGATCCGCGAAGTCCTCGAGCTCGCTTCAAAGCAATCGGTCGAGCGCGGGATCGAGCCGCGAGATTGGAACTATGCCCTTCTCGATTATGGGGCGTGGCTTAAAAAGACGGTGCCTAATCCTTCACGTCGCAGCAAACACCATACCCGCCAGAGCACCTTCGAGGGATCGCGACGTCAAAAACGCGCGGCGCTGCTGCGTCTGGTGATGGATACGCCTGATCTGAATGCGGCAGAGTATGCCCAGATGGGCAACTACGATCTCGATATCACCGAAGACATCCTGGCCGATCTGGTCGGCGAGGGTTTTCTGGAGTTTTCCCACGATACGTATCGGGTGGCTCGCTAGCTTGCAGAGATAAAAACGTATCGGTCAGAGTATTCTTGTTCGCAGGATCAAGACGCCCTCAGGCGGTTCGTTCATAAAGCCCTCCGCCTGGGTGAGCAGCGCAACCCCGGTCGGTGTGCTGAGTTCTCCGACGATCGGCTCTTCCGGGATCTCAGTGATCGGTATGTTATGAGCTTCGATGATGCGACGGGTCGCGGGAGCAGGCACGGGCAGCTCGCCATGCGAGCAGGTGATCGTTCCGTTACCGACGGTAGGTGGCGAGGCATACCAATGCGCAATTCCCATCGCTTCGAGCGCTGCAAAGATTCCAAATACTCGCGCCAGATTCTCCAGCCTGCCGACTTCATGGAAGTGGACCTCGCGGGTCGCGACCCCATGGGCCGCAGCTTCAGCTTGAGCCAGCACCTCGAAGACCGCTGATGCCCTCATCTGCGCGCGCTCGCTTGCCATGAAACGCTGTACCTCATGATACGCTCGGGCAGCGGATCCGCCCCGCTCGAGCGCATCGAGGAACTTTGCTGCCGTGATCCCTTGTGAGGTATCAAGCCACATGGTCTGGTCGTGCTGCGTTCGGCTCATCGCGTACCGTGCTCCCGATCCTGATTCATTGTCGATTCCCTCATTCTATTCTAAGATGAAGAACATGGAAAACAAGAAACAGACGATACCGCTGGCTGATGATGAGGGAACGATCGATGTTCGCCTCGACCTCGATCGTGAACAGCGTTGCGGATTTGCCGAGGTCATCTATGCCGCAGGCAAGACCCCCGAACAGGTCGCACGCATCGCTCATGAGCTCGCGCTCCACACCCATACCGTATTGGCGACCCGTGCTGATCAGAAGCACTATCAGGCGGTGCGTGATACGTGCGATGAGCACACCGTCATCTATCACGAGATCGCCCGCATCATCGAAGTGTCCTCAGGTGTGGTGCCCGCCCCACCAAGCGAACCAGCCGGTTCGATCGTGGTCGCAAGCGGAGGGACTGCCGATCTGCCGGTCGCAGAAGAAGCAGCACTGACCGCCGAGAAGATGGGTGCGCATGTCACACGATTGTTCGATATCGGGGTAGCTGGAGTGCATCGCGTCCTCGAACATGAAGAGTTGCTCAAGAAAGCACGGGTGATCATCGCCGTCGCGGGAATGGAAGGGGCTCTTCCCACTCTGCTCGCCGGATTGGTCTGCGTCCCGGTCATCGCCGTTCCCACCTCGGTCGGCTATGGAGCAAATTTCGAGGGTGTCGCACCACTGTTGACCATGCTCAACTCGTGTGCGGGCGGGGTCGGTGTCGTCAATATCGACAACGGTTTCGGTGCTGCCGTACTGGCCACTCGGATCAATCAACCTCATTGGATGGAATAAGAAGATGGAATAGGAACGCATATGCTTGATGCCAAATTCATACGCGACAATGCCAAGCTGATCAAGAAAGCGATGAGCACACGCAAGGACGATTGGGATGTCGATACCTTCATGGTGCTCGATGAGAAGCGTCGCAAGACGATCAGCAAGGTCGAGGCGCTGCAAGCAAAACGTAACGACGCCTCAAAATCCATCGGCCAGCTGATGGCGCAAGGTCAGACCGAGGAAGCCGAGGTCGCCAAGAAGGCCGTCCGCGATGTCAATGAGGAGATCGCGCAGCACGAATCAGCGATGAAACATTTGGAGGAGGAGACTGCCCGGTACCTGTCGATGGCACCCAATCTTCCTGATGAGAGCGTGCCGGTCGGCAATGATGAGACCGACAACGTCGAAGTGCGCCGTGTCGGCACACCGCCGACCTTCGATTTCGAGCCCCAGGCACATTGGGACCTGGGCCCCGCGCTGGGTATCATCGATTTCGAGCGAGGTGTCAAGCTCGCCCAGGCCAAATTCGTGGTCTTATCAGGAGACGGAGCACGTCTTGAGCGCGCACTCATGAACTTCATGCTCGAAGAGCACCACAAAGCGGGATTTATGGAGTGGTGGCCCCCCTCGCTTGCCAACACCGAGTCGCTGTTCGCCACCGGCAATCTACCCAAATTCGCCGATGACCTCTATAAGATCGTCGACCATGAGCTCTACCTCATCCCGACCGCAGAAGTTCCTCTGACGAACTTGCATCGCGACGAGGTGCTCGAAGGCTCGCGGCTACCCTATCGTTACTGCGCGTTCAGCCAGTGCTTCAGAGAGGAAGCCGGAGCAGCCGGCCGCGATACGCGCGGTATGATCCGGGTCCACCAATTCGACAAGGTCGAGATGGTCAAATTCGCCACCCCTGAGACCAGCATGGATGAACTCGAATCGATGACGCATCAAGCCGAGCATGTGCTTGAGGAGCTCGGGCTTGCCTATCGCACCATCGTACTGTGCACGGGGGACATGGGCTTTGCCTCGGCTAAGACCTATGATATCGAAGTGTGGCTGCCCAGTTATGGCGAGTATAAAGAGATCTCGTCCTGTTCGAACTGCCGTGATTTTCAGGCTCGTCGTGCCAATATCAAATACCGCGATCCTTCTCAGTTCAAGGGAAGCCGATACGTGCATACCCTCAACGGATCGGGACTTGCGATCGGGCGCACGTTCGCTGCAGTCATCGAGAACTATCAGCAAGAGGATGGCTCGGTCGTGATTCCTGAGGTGTTGCGCCCCTACATGGGTGGGCAAGAACTGATAGTCGCACCCGCTTAACGGCATCTCTGTACTACGTGATGTTCTGAAGCTGTCGAGTGAGAGCGCCTAGTCTTCGAGCGCGTAATCGACCAGTTTGGTGACAAGCTCTTCCATCTCGATACCTGCATTTTTTGCCGCGTCGGGTACCAGGGAGGTATCGGTCATACCGGGAATGGTGTTGGTCTCGATCAAGAAGATCTGGAGATTTTGATCCGCGTCGATACCGACGATGAAGTCACTGCGTGAGAATCCACGACATCCCAGCACTTCATGGACACGCTCGGCTATACGCGCGAGCTGCTCATTGACCTGATCGCCCAGACGTGTCGGGATGATATGGGTCGACTGTCCCGTAGCGTATTTGGCATCGTAGTCGTAGTACTCGTGACCTTCGGCCGGCACGATCTCGATCGTGGGAAGCGCCTGCGGTCGGGCGTTGCCCAGAACGGGGACGGTCACCTCGGTGCCCTCGATGAACTGCTCGATCAGCGCGGTATCACCATGGCGAAATGCCTCATCGACAGCAGCCTTGAGCGTCTCCGGCGTTGCAGAATGCACGATGGTCATACCGAGTGATGAACCTTCGATCGCCGGTTTGACGACCAGGCAGGGGCCGATCTTCTCGATGATGTCATCAGCATCATAGTCGTGGTGCGGTTTGACCGCTGCGCATGCCGGGGTATTGAGTCCTGCGGCGACATAGACCTGTTTCGAGCGCACTTTGTCGAGCGCGGTCGCACTAGCAAGGACTCCGCTGCCCACGTAGGGAACGCCGAGCAACTCACACAGCGCCTGGACGGTACCATCCTCGCCGCCTCGACCGTGGAGCATCGGAAAGACCACATCGGGAAGATCGAGCGATAGTTGCGCGATCCAGTCGGGATCGGCAGGGTCGAGCGAGTTCACCTGGTATCCCGCATTCTCAAGCGCGCGGATCACATTGGCACCCGAGCGAAGCGAGATCTCACGCTCACCGCTGGTACCACCACAGAGTACGGTCACACGACAGGGAGTCTCTGGTCCATTCTTGCTCATGCGCTTATTGTATCAATAAGTAACGCGGCACCTGCAAAGGTCGATGATTTGAGGGATGTGATCGCCCGCGAAGGAGCACACTCCTAGCTGCTGAGTGAATGACTGCATAACGAATGGGGCACCGCACAGGCTCTGCATAGACCTCCGACGGGCTGGATCGGTTGCTCGGTCTGGATCTTTTGCATGTCTTCGATGTCATCGAGGATCTCGCCGCGCAGGGTCTCAATATCGTCTTGCGTGAAGCTGCCGCCCTCATCGATGATGACTGTATCGGCATTGACCTGCGCAAATACCACGCGTACCGCCGATGCACCTTGCGCGAGTGCCACAAAAGCATAGAGACGTGCCTGACGCGCGTAGACCAAGGATTTGTCCACATCCGACGTACTGATTTTGTAGTCTACGATCAACGCATGCCCCTCTTCATCGATCGCGAACACATCCATGTAACCGAACAGATAATAGGCTTCTACCGCTGTGTAAAATTGGTATTCGTGATGGATCGTGGGGTATGTTGCGATCTCACGGTACAGGTCGGAATCCAGATAGGTCTGGAGCGTGTCCTCGATCTCTTCTTGCTCATCAACAGCTACACCGTACGCGGTCATGATCGATCTGATCTGTGATCGATCGACTCCCTCTGCGGTCCCCGGCGATCGCTCACCGACCACTTCGAACAGCTTGTGCAGGACCGTTCCTTTATGGGCCACCGAGGTCTGGGTTACTACCTCATCGTCGGCATCCAACTTCCATACGGTGTCGCGATCGATCGAGAGTCGGTTACCATAGGTCCACCAATACCTCCAAGGGCACTGGTGAAACACCTGGATCTGAGAAGCTGATATCTGAACGAGCTGATGAGCCGGCTCATAGCGATGAGGGGCTTTCAGCTCCCGTAAGATGAGCTCGTCAGAACCGGTCCTCTCACTTGTCGCGCGTTCTCCCGCCTCGTCAGAGCACTCGTCCTCCCCAAGATCTTGGTCGATCTCGACAAAGATTTGATCATAGGTGGTGCTCTCTGCGGTATCCGCGCATATCTTTGTTATCGCATGCCCCAAACTTTGCGTCGTGGACGAGGCTTGCTCACCAGAGGCATGATAGGTCACCAGGAGGTGATCTTGAGCGCGTGTGCTTGCCACATAAAAGAGTCGCTTTGCCTCATCGTAGTCACGCCGAAGAAGCACCCGTCGCAACAACTCGTAGAGCGCGTCCTCTTTCTTGTCCCTCCCATCGGTCTTGGTCACATAGATGATCGACCCGCGTGATCGTGTGTCGGTAGGCATGTGATGTGCCCATTGGGTGCGTGCTGCATCTTGGATCCCGGTATCAAGTGTGGTGATCGTCTCCTCGATCAACTGCTGCATCATGGGCCGCTGATCATCAAAGAACGCGAAGGACCCTTTCTTGCCGATCGATTTTTGATCACCGGCAAAGTAGGCCACCACAGGGAACTGGAGCCCTTTGGCTTTATGGACCGTCGTGATCTTGACGCGCTGGTCCTCTTCGCTGAGCCACTGGCCGATGTTGTCTTCGCGTTTGTCATCTTGGGCTCGCTCGAACAGAGCGATAAGATCGATCAACCCCACGTCGTCTTGGGCGAACGAATCTGCCATGCGCATGGTCTTGTAGAAATTTGCCTTATCACGTTCAGCCGTAAATCCCTGTCGATCCCACCACTCGAGCACGCCGCGATCGCGATAGAAAGCGGTGACGATCTCGCTGATGGGAGACGTGCCCACCTGTGAGATAGCCCGCTCGAGCGCTTCACGAAAATGCATCGCGTTGACACATTCGCACCGCTCATGTCCCTGCGCGTCACCCGCTTTGCAACGGGTGATGCAGGTATCGAGTGCATCATAGAGTGAGCGTTTCGCTGCATGTTCGATGGGCGGGTCTTGCCCGTCAGTGTTGTGCGCGATCGTTGCAAGATCAGCAAGCACCACATCGGAGATATTGCCTGCTGGCGAGAGCGCGACCCGGATAAAAGCCTGGTCATCGTGGGGATTTCTAATCAAGCGGAGCAGCGCGACCAGTTCGTGTACGACCGTCTCTTGATAAAAACTCTTA
>WQXV01000005.1 GCA_009781565.1 Actinomycetes bacterium | reverse complement strand
GTAATGCGGGCTCGACGGGTTACTCATTCGGTAACCACCTGCATTTCAATGTGGTCGTCAACGGGTCCTACGTCAACCCGATGAATTTCTTCTAGTCGGTCAAAAACGCAAATATGATATAGTTGATAACCGCTGTTTCGTGCGCGATTAGCTCAGATGGCAGAGCGCTTGCTCGACACGCAAGAGGTCGTTGGTTCAAGTCCAATATCGCGCACCATACAAAACCGCAGATGGGAGTGCGCAGCGCACTCCCGTTTTCATACTAATGGTCGACGATCGCACGCAGGCGTGGTGCAATGCTGGCGATGACCACTCCCAGGATCGAATCTTTGATCCATAGAAACGCCGAAGTTGTCGTGATCAAAGACCGATAGGGCTCTGGTGCTCCCACGATCCAGCGCGCATAGGCCCAGATATAGGTGACCCCGCACACGTAGACGGCCATGATCACGATCAGCGATGCAAGCAGGCACTGGGTAAAACCGTAGCGTTTGGCCGCCGCATTCGGTCCGGTCAGCTCCAACCCTTTGAGAAACCCATGCGCGGAGATGTCGCCGAGCTCCTCCGGCAACCGGCGGTTCAGATAAAGCGAGCCTAAGGGAGCGCCCAGCACGAACCCCAGTAGGTAGCCGAAGGTGGGCGAAGCCAGATAACCCAGTCCTGCAAAACCGGGGTTGGCAAAGACCGGTAAGCCCACCAGACCCAAGATCACATAGGCTGCCATCGCAAAGAATGCCTCGTGCGGAGCCAAAAGTAAAGCGGCCAAGATCGCGACCGCGGTCTGGAAGGTCAGGTAGGTGATACCCAACGGAGTCGGGATCGGAATCCTCATCCAGGCACTGACACACATCAGTGCGACGAACAATCCCATGATGGCCAATCTATTCGTTTTCATACTGTAATTTCTCTCTCATTTCATCCTCTATTTTTATGATTTAAGGATATACTAATCTATGTGTATTAATGTGTTTGGTTTTGCTGAACAAACGTGCGTCGTCATATGGGGCGCAGGTACTAAAAAGTTCACGGTAGCGTGTGGGCAGACACAACACCACAATTCCATACACAAATGCATCCTTGTAGGTGCGAGACCCTTTTGGTGGGAACTGAGAGGTATCTCGCGAATGTCGATGTGTTACGCAAAAGGAGGTGTATGGCATGACGAATAAGGGTACCTCATTTTATGAGAGACTCGAAGCACGTGGCGTGTCCCGTCGTGATTTTCTGAAATTCTGCGGAGCTACCGCCACTATGCTTGGGCTCTCCTCCTCTGCAGCACCCATGATTGGCGCTAAGATCGCCGGCGCTGCAGACGAAGGAGGTCTTTACCCTGCTCTATGGCTTCATGGCGGTGCTTGTACAGGCTGCACGGAGTCGATCGCTCAAGCCACTTACCCAAACGTTGCAGACATCGTGCTTGATTTCTTGAACCTTGTCGGTCAAGAGACCATCCAGATGTCGGCAGGCGTGCAGACACTTGAGGGGAATGAAGAATTCGCCGAGGAGCACGCTGGAAAGTACATCCTCATCATCGAGGGTACGGTCATCACAGGACTCGACGGCAACATGCTGCGTGTCGGTGGTCATCCCTTCATCGAGGAGCTTGAGAACTTTGCCTCAAAGGCAGCAGTCGTTATCGCGTTGGGCTCATGTGCAGTGGATGGTGGATGGGTCGTTGCCTATCCTAATCCTGCAAAGGGAACCGGCGTTGGACCGTATCTCAAATCCAAGGGAGTCGCGACACCGGTAGTCAACCTACCTGGTTGCCCGATGAATCCCGAGGAGCTCGTTTCGGTCGTTGTCGAGGCATTACTGCTCGCCGATCGTGACAGTGATGGCGTACCAGTCCTTGGCCCGATCGTCAATCGTCTTGATGCGAACGGTCGTCCCAAGTGGCTCTATGGCTCAACTATTCATGACAACTGCCCACGTCGTGGTCATTTCGAGAATGGCGAGTTCGTCTATGAGTTCGGTAGCGACGAAGAGGCCATGGGTTACTGTCTCTATCCCGTTGGCTGCAAAGGACCTCAGACCTATCGTCGTTGTCCGATGATCCGTTGGAACAGCTCAGTATCCTGGTGCGTCGATTCAGGTGGACCCTGCATCGGTTGTGCTAACTGGAACTGGGTCGACCAAAATGCTCCGTTCCGTGGACGCTTCCGCCGTGTAGGCGCTGGAGTCCTTGGTTCAGGTGGCGTGGATCCCGCTATTGCAGCTGCTGCTATCGGTGGTATCGCCGGTGCAGCTCTGATCGCTCACGGCTTCGGCATGAAAGCTGCCAAGAGAATTGGTAGCAACGCCACGCTGAAGACCGAGGAATGCAAAGAGTGGGAGACAAAGCATGCTAAGAAGGGAGGTGCCGCATAATGGCTGAGAATATTGTTCTTGATCCCGTAACACGTATCGAAGGTCACCTTCGTGTCGAGGCGGTGGTCGAAAATGGAAAGATCACTGATGCATGGGCGACTGGAACCCTGTATCGTGGTGTCGAGACCATCTTGAAGGGCCGCAAGCCCGAAGATGCGTTCTACGTCACTCAGCGTATCTGTGGTGTCTGCCCGACTTCTCATGGTCATGCGTCATCAATGGCCGTCGAGAGCGCTTATGGTATCAAGATCCCCAACGGCGCCCGTCTGGTCCGCAACATCTATGAGAGTGCTGAGAATCTGCACAGCCACATCCTGTGGTTCTACATCCTTGCCGCGCTTGACTATGTCAATCCTGCCAAGGCTCTGAGTGCCGATATCGGCGATACCGTCGACCTTGCTAAAGCAGCAGGCACCGGTATCTCTGACTTCGCTGCCGTGCAAGAGCGCGTCGGCGATCTGGTCAAGGGTGGCGACCTCTCAGTCTTCTCCAACGGCTGGTGGGGGCTCAATCCCATCACGGATGCCGAGAAGATCGATGCCGAGCTTTACAATCCCGATATGCCTGCCGAGCTTCACCTCATCGGTGTTGCCCACTATCTTGAGGCTCTCGAGATGCAAGCAGAGGCAGCACGCGTCATGGCCATCTTGGGTGGTAAGTTCCCCCATGGTATGACGTCAGTTGCCGGTGGAACCGCGTTCGTGCCCGACTCGCTCAAGCTTGACGATATTCTCTATCGTCTCAAGAGAGTCGTCGCCTGGATCAACAACACGATGATCCCTGACGTTTTGGCGATCGCACCGTTCTATACGGCAGCACTCGAGTTCGGTGGAGGCTGTGGCAAGTTCCTCAGCTTCGGACTGTTCAATGACACCGATCTTGATATGCATAACCGCTTCTTCCCCGCAGGCTACATCGATGTAGCCAACGGCCTCAAGGTCGATCCTGTCGACACCGACAAGATCAAGGAAGACGTCAAGCATGCATGGTATACCTCACCAAGTGGTCTTCATCCACAACATGGTCAGACCCAAGCGATCTCTCGCTGGGATGACTCGACCTTCGATCTCGATGGTCAGTACACTTGGGGTAAGGCACCGCGCTACGATGACAAGCCGGCCGAAGTCGGTCCACTGTCCCGTATGCTGGTCGGATACCTGAGCCCCGGTGCTGATCCCGCGATCAAGGGGACCATCGACTACGCTCTGGACGCTCTGGGGATCACCGATCCCACACTGCTCGTCTCATTGCTGGGTCGTGTGGCTGCTCGCGTCCTTGAAGCCAAGGTCATGGGCGACCAGGTCATCAACTATGTGGTCGAGCTGGTCGAGGCCATCAACTCCGGCGATGCACAGACCTTCCAAGAGTATGTCGACCATGACGGCGAAGGCGCCGGTTTCTGGGAGGCTCCTCGTGGTGCGTTGGCTCACTTCGTCAACGTCGAGAATGGTCGCATTGCCAACTACAACGTCGTAACTCCCTCAACGTGGGATATGTCACCTCGTGACGACAACGGCGTTCGTGGTCCGATGGAAGAGGCCCTTGTCGGTACTCCTATCGCAGATGTAGAGCGTCCGATCATGGCTGCCCGTATTGCGCGCAGCTTCGATCCTTGAATCGGTTGCGCCGTTCACGTGATTGAACGGGAAACTGGTAAGACAGGAACGGTCTTCGCTCGTAAATGGGGGGTGAAGTAAATGGCTCATAAACCAGTAAAAGAAGCTCATCCTTTGACCTTCATACTCACCCACTGGATCAACCTGCTGGCCATGTTCTTCTTGGTCCTTTCAGGTTTCTACATCCACTTCCCCTTTATCCCGGGGCTTATGGGTCTTGCTCGCGGCACGCACTTCTTCTGGATGTTCGTGTTGCTGTTCAACCTCTTGTTCCGTATCATCGCTTCGTTCTTCGTCAGAACAACGAACATGCCCGGAACCAGAGAGCAAGATCTCGACTATAAGAACTGGGGTCTGCAAGGTGCCAACACGCATCAGCTATGGCCGACGGTCAAGTACTATCTGTTCTTGAAGAAGGATTATCCGATCAGCGCCAAGTATGCATCACTGCAGAAAATCGCTTATCTCGCGACGATCCCCCTCACACTGGCAGCAGCCTACACCGGCTTTGCTCTGTGGGGACCCACGTCACAGATCCCCTTCTTCCAGGCAGGGACCCGCTGGTGGGCATCACTGTTTAACTGGGGTGGCGGCGGAGCGTTGATGCCAATGCGCATTCTCCACTATTGGATTATGTGGGCATTCCTCATCTTCACTGCTGTCCACGCATACCTTGCCAACATCTACAACTTCGCACCTTCAAAGATGATCTTTGCGGGCATCGAAGAGCCGGATGCGCTTATCGGACACTAGTCCCAAGCATTGATAGGTATACAAGAAGGGCTCCGAAAGGAGCCCTTCTTCGTGCGTTATTGAAAGAGTTGCTACTATTTATTGGCAGCCTCGCGGGCGGCTTCGTAATCCGCGATGATCTGCTTTTGCAGATCACCCGGTACTTGCTCGTAGCCTTCAAGCTTGATCGTGTACGTGCCGGTGCCATGGCTCAATGAGCGCAGGTGCGGGCTATAGTGTACGACTTCGGCATAGGGTGCCAGCGCCTTGATCAGCTGCACGCCTGCCTCAGGTGCATCCATACCCATGACGCGACCACGGATACCACTCATATCACCCATGACCGCACCAGCATAGTCATCGGGGACCAGTATCTCAAGATAGGCCATCGGCTCAAGGATGATGGGATTGGCTTTCTCCGCAGCAGCTTTGAACCCGATACGGGCAGCAGTTCTAAATGCCATCTCGTTGCTGTCCACACTATGGTAGCTTCCGTCATAGACGGCGACCTTGACGTCTTGGACCGGATAACCGGCAAGCACGCCACCGAGCATCGTCTCCTGCACACCCTTATCGACGGCTGGGATGAACTGACGGGGGATGCGTCCTTGGATGATCTCATCGACGAACTCATAGCCGTTGCCGGTGTTGGGCTCAAGGCGCAACCAGCAGTCTCCGAACTGTCCGGATCCGCCGGATTGTTTCTTATGGCGGCCTTGTGCTTGGGCGGTCTTGCGGATCGTCTCACGATAGGGGATGCGCAGATCGACCAGCTCGGTCTCGACATGGTAGCGCTCATGGAGTCGGCTCATCAAGACCTCGATGGCGGTATCTCCCAATGCGCTGATGACGGTCTGCTTGGTCTCGTCATCGCGGGTCAATGTCAGGGTCGGATCCTCATCGATCATCGTTTTCAGTGTTGAGCCGAGCTTGTCCTCGTCAGCCTTGGTCTTGGCGACCAGTGCGACCGGATAGAGCGGCTCGGGGATCGGCAGGTCAGCGTAGTGGACCTTGTGTCCGGCAGAGAGCGTGTCGTTGGTCAGCGTGTTGTTAAGCTTAGAGAGCACGATGATGTCTCCAGCTTTCGCACCAGCATCGAGCGCCTCGGTCTCTTTTCCGACCGCACGCATGATCTGCGGAATGCGGGCTTTATCCCCGGTACGGGTATTGATGATCTCAGTGCCCGGCTTGAGCTCGCCGGTCACGATCTTGACGAAGCTCAGACGTCCCACATAGGGGTCGGACAGGGTCTTGAACACATGGCCAGAGAAGGGCTTGCTGACATCGAATTCGACTTCTTCGTCTTCGGTGGTGAGCATGGGGGCGTGATCGGACGGATCGGGGAAGAAGCGCACGATGCGATCCATCAGCGCATTGATACCGACCAGGTTGACCGAGCTTCCCACAAATACCGGGATGAGTTTCTTCTTGACGAACGCCGGTTTGATCAATGAAGCCATCTCCTCCTTGGTCAGCGCCTCGCCATCGAGATATTTCATCAGGAGGTCATCATCAGCCTCGGCGGTGACATCGGCGAGCGAATCATAGGCAGCCTCAGCGGCATCGATGAGATCGGCGGGGATATCCTCGATCTTCTCCTTCTTACCATCGAAATAGACGGCTTTCATACCGACCAGGTCGATCACGCCACTAAAATCGTCCTCTTTGCCGATGGGCAGTTGGACCGGGCGGATCTTCTCGCCATATTTTGATTGGAGCTTGCGCAGCGTCTCGTCGAAGTTAGCGTGCTCCTTGTCCATACGATTGATAAAGATCGCACGGGGGATGCCCATCTCACCGGCGACCTTCCAGAGGCGATCGGTGATGACTTGGGGTCCTGATACCGCATCGACGACGAAAAGGGCTGCCTCGGCAGCTTCCATACCCGCGATGGCATCGCCGATGAAGTCGGCGTAGCCGGGGGTGTCGATGATGTTGATGGTGTAATCTCCGTGTTTGACAGGAGCAAGTGAGAGGTTGATGGTGTATTGGCGCTTGATCTCCTCGCTGTCGTAGTCAAGGATGCTCTGTCCTGCGTCAACACTCCCTAAGCGAGGGGTCGCCCCGCTCAAGAACAATAAAGCTTCAGCGAGTGATGTCTTACCCGCACCGCCGTGTCCGACCAAAACGACGTTGCGGATCTCTTCAATGCCAGATGTCGTCATGTTTCCATCTCCTCCTTCTAGTTCGTGCGCACGCGCATTCCTATCAAGCTAAAAGCACCTCGCGCAGGGGCGAGGTGGCCACTTTACTTGGGATTTAATAGTAGCGCACTACTACTTGATTCGCTACTATAAAGACGAGAGAAAGGTTGCCATGAAAGGCATTATCGACATAGGCTCGAACTCGATGCGCCTGTCCATGTATGATACCGAGCATGACGACATCTCTCTTCTCTTTTCGCGCAAAGCCCTGACCGCACTGGCAGCTGAGATAGACGAATACGGCAACCTCACCCAGCGCGGGATCGACAAGGCGATCTATACGCTGCTCCAGTTCCGCCATATCCTCGATAATGTCGGCGATCCCGCCGTATCGGTGATCGCGACCGCCTCGCTTCGCAACGTGGCCAATACCGCCGAGGCGATCGCCGCTATCGAGCAGGGTTCGGGCTTTTCGCTCATCTTGCTCAGCGGAACCGAAGAGGCCCACTACGGAAGCAAGGCGGTCCGATGGGGGATGGAGAACGGCCAGATCGGTGCAGTCGATCGATTCATGGTCGTCGATATTGGCGGAGGCAGCACCGAGCTCTCGGTCTGCGATGGTCCGATCAACACCGATGAGACCTCGATCCCGGTCGGCTCGCTCAACCAGTATCTTGCCAACGTGGACTACCTTCTCCCGACTCGCCAGAACCGTCATACGATAGAGGAGCTGGTCGCCGGACACCTGGACAACCATTGGAAGAAGGGTCCGCCCCATCGTGAGGTGATCGTGGGTGTCGGAGGTTCAAATCGTGCTGCACTGCGACTGGCCAACGCGCATTTCGAGCACGATCTGGCCAATACCGTCATCAAGACCAAGCAGCTCAAAGAGCTGATCCATACGTTCGATCCCGATCAAAAGAAGTCGATCGTGCGCTTGGCACGTGCTGTTCCCGATAGGTTGCACACCTTGCTGCCCGGTATGATCATCTTGCGAACCATCACCAAGGTGGTGGGCGCGAAGACATTCGTGACCAGTGATTGGGGTGTGCGTGAAGGTTACCTTATCCATCTGATCGAGCAAGGGGGCATCGATGGCTGATTCAAAGCCGAAAAAACGCAAGGCTCTCGAGCTTGTTGACGCGACTTCGACAGCAGCTGAGATCTCAGCTGAGTCCGTCGATGAGAAGACTCTGACCGAAGAGGAGGCAAGACGTCTGCGCGAGGCGCGCAATCACTACATGCTCAATCGCGAGATCTCGTGGCTCAAGTTCAACGAACGCGTGCTTGAAGAAGCCTTCGACCAGAAGAACCCCCTTCTTGAACGCTTGCGCTATATCTCGATATTCGGCTCGAACCTCGACGAGTTCTTCATGGTGCGCGTCGGGTCCCTGCTTGATATCCAGCTGATGAATCCCAAGCTGATCGACTCGAAGACCGGGTGGACGCTCGATGAGCAGTTCGACCAGATCTATAAGGAGGTCCATCCGCTCTATACGTTGCGCGATCAAGCCTACGAGGAGGTCGAGACCGAGCTGCGCAAGATGGGTGTCTATAATCTGGAGATGGATGAGCTGACCGAAGATGACCGTGCCTTCATCCGCAAGTTCTACGACAGCGCGATCGCTCCGGTCCTAGCTCCCCAGGTCGTCGATGCGCATCATCCCTTCCCGCATCTGAACAATAAGAAACCGTACGTGGTCGCACTGATCAAGCATGAGGATCGCACGATGCTCGGGCTGATCCCGATGCCCGATGACACCCCCTACACCGTCTTTTTGCCTTCAGGTGGTGAGACCGTACGTTATGTCCGTCTCTCACGTATTATCTCGGCTTTCCTTGCTGAGACCTTCCCCAACTTCGAAGTGGTCGAAGACAATGTCATCTGCGTGACACGCAATGCCGATATCGATCCGGCCGAGGAAGGATACGATGTCGATGAGGATATCCGCTACCGCATGAAGCGTCTGCTCAAACGGCGCAAGCGTCTGGCGCCAGTACGGCTCGAGTGCGTCAAAAAACCCAGCGACGAGCTTGAAGAGTACTTGATCACGAAGCTGGGAATATCCAAAGATGTCGTCTTCTACACCAAGACACCGCTGGTCATGAACTACCTGGGTGGTCTGATACGCCACATTCCCGAGCAAAAGGCTGCTCGGATGCTCTACACCCCATTCGATCCAGTGCATACACCCAAGCTCAAAAAGGGCATGACCCCGATGGGATACATCAGCAAGCAAGACGTCCTACTCTCATACCCCTATGAGTCCATGGACTTCTTCCTCGACCTTATAAAAGAGGCGGCAGATGATCCAAGCGTGCTCTCGATACGCATCACGATCTATCGACTTTCCTCCAAAAGCAAACTGGTCGACTATCTCTCGCGTGCGGCCGAGAACGGCAAGGATGTCTCAGTGCTGCTTGAGTTGCGCGCGCGTTTCGATGAGGAGAACAACATCAACTGGTCCGAGAAGCTCGAAGATGCGGGGTGCACCGTATCATACGGTCTTGACGGCTACAAGGTGCACTCGAAGCTTGCGCTGATCACGCGCAGGGTGGGAACTGAGCTTGCCTATATCACACACGTCGGCACCGGTAATTTCAACGAGACGACTGCTCATGTCTATACCGACCTCTCTCTTCTGACCGCTGATGAGGAGATCGGTCGGGATGCCGCAGAGGTCTTCCGCAACGTGGGGGTCAACTATACTGATGCCGAATATCGACGTCTGTGGGCAAGCCCGGCCACCATGCGCACCAACATCATCAAGGCGATCGACGAGCAGATCAAGCTCGGCGAGAAAGGGCGCATCGCAATCAAGATCAACTCGTTGACCGATAACGAGCTGATCGATACGCTGGTCCGCGCCTCGCAAGCAGGTGTCAAGATCGATATGATCATCCGCGGCATCAGCTGTATGCGCCCCAAAGTTGCCGGCTACACCGACAACATCCGTATCATCTCGATCATCGGGCGGTTCCTCGAGCACTCGCGCATCTATTGGTTCGGCCAGGGCAAGGACTCGCAGGTCTATTTGAGCAGCGCTGATTTCATGACACGCAACCTGGACACCCGTGTCGAGATCGCCGGCCCGGTCGATGATACCGATCTGCGCGAGAAGGTCCGCCGCATACTCGATCTCAAACTGGGCGAGCAGACCAAACGTTGGGAGATGGAGGCCGACGGCAAATACTGTCTGGAGCCGACCAGCGGTGAGGTCATCGATTCCCAGAAGTTCTTATTGGAGGCTACCGGTGACTGAGTTTACCTATCCCAGCGTCAACCCTGGATCGACCATCCATGCTTTCCGGCTCGAGCCCGAAGGTGAGGTGCGCGGTGTCGTCCAGATCGCCCACGGCATGGCTGAGCGTATCAGCCGCTACTATGATTTTGCCCAGTTTCTTGCTGCTCACGGCTATGTCGTGACCGGCAACGATCATCTCGGACACGGCAAGTCAAAAGCCAGCAACGAGGATTACGGTTTCTTCGGACCATTCCAGAACAAGAATCTGCTCGTCGAGGATATGCATCAGCTCACCGTGATAACGCGCGAGCAGTTCGGTGGTCTGCCCTATTTCGTGATGGGCCACTCGATGGGCTCGTTCTTGCTGCGCGAATACCTGACGATGTATGGGGGAGAGCTGACCGGAGCGATCATCATGGGTACCGGTAATCCTTCCGGCGGTCTGCTCGGTCTGGGATTGGGTCTGTCGCGTCTGATCGGGACGATCAAGGGAGATCGCTACCGCTCGCCGATGATCGCCAACATGGTCGACGGGACCTATAACCGCAGGATAGAGGATGCAAAAACACCGTTCGATTGGCTCTCGACCGTGCCGAGCGTGGTCGAGGCGTACAACAAAGACGAGTCGACCGGCTTTCGTTTCACCATGAACGGCTTCGAGCATATGTTTTCCAACATCATCTATGTGGTAAGCGACAAGGCATTCTCTCGCACACCCAAAGAGGTGCCTCTGCTCCTGATCAGTGGCGAGCAGGACCCGGTGGGTGGTTACGGTGAGCAGGTACAAGCGGTGCTCGACAAGTATCAAGCGGCTGGCGTCGAGGATGTATCCATGATCCTGTATCCCAACGATCGCCATGAGGTGCTCAACGAGGCGGACCGTCTGGCGGTCTACGATGATATCTTGGCATGGCTCGACCGTTATGTAGCCGTCGAGGAAGGCTCTTTGACTACTGCCTAAATATGCTACGCTAGGAATCAAACAAGCTGCGCGGAAAGCATCGTGCTTCGTAGTCGGGAGTACATGAGGAGTGGATAAGATGGAGTATATCGCGGTCCTTGATCAGGGTACGACCAGCTCACGTTGTGTCATATTCGACCACAACGCCAACGTGGTATCCAAAGCTGCCGAAGAGATCAAGCGCTATTTCCCCCATCCTGGATGGGTCGAACAAGACGCGATGGAGATCTGGTCATCACAGTTCGCGATGTATTCGAAAGCATTGATGCAAGAGCAGATATCCGTATCCGATCTGGCAGCGATCGGGATCACCAACCAACGTGAGACCACGATCGTGTGGAACCGCCACACCTCCGAACCGATCTGTATGGCGCCGGTCTGGCAATGCCGCCGTGGCGCTCCTCTGATCGAGGAGTGGGTCGCGGCAGGCTATGGTGAGATGATCCATGACAAGACCGGTTTGGTCCCCGACGCGTACTTCAGTGCGAGCAAGCTGCGCTGGATCCTCGATAATGTCAAAGATGCTCGTGAGGGTGCCGAAGCCGGAGACCTTCTGTTCGGCACAGTCGATTCATGGTTGATCTGGAAGATGACCGACGGTGAGGTGCACGCCACCGACTACACCAACGCATCACGCACGATGATGTTCAACATCCATACGCTTCAGTGGGATGACGAGCTGCTCGAGATCTTCGATATACCGCGCGTGATGCTTCCAGAGGTCAAATCCTCATTCGATATCTTCGGGGTCAACGAGACGGGCTCAAAACCGCAGGTCCCGATCTGCGGAGTGGTCGGAGACCAGCAAGCCGCGCTCTTTGCGCAGTGCTGCTTCGACAAGGGCCAAGCCAAAGCGACCTACGGGACCGGCAGCTTCGTCTTGATGAACACCGGTAGCGAGCCGGTCACCTCCAAGCGGGGCCTTCTGACCACGATCGCGTTCGCCTGGCAAGAGGAGGGAAGCGACGAGCTCAATGTGACCTATGCGCTCGAAGGCTCGGTCTATAGTGCCGGATCAGCGCTGCAATGGCTTCGCGATGGGCTCCACCTGATCCGCAAGGTTCCCGAGGTCAACGAGCTGGCGGCTGCGGTCGACGATACCAACGGGGTACATTTCGTCCCGGCTTTCAACGGGCTGGGTGCGCCGTATTGGGACAGCGAGGCGCGCGGGACCCTGACCGGTCTGACCCAAGGCTCGACCCGCGAGCATATCGCGCGCGCGACCCTGGAAAGTATCGCCTTTCGTGTCAACGACGTGTTAGAGGCGATGGTCGAGGACTCGCACACCGACATCACCGAGCTGAGAGTCGACGGTGGAGTGAGTAACAGCGACTTTTTGATGCAGTTTCAAGCTGATCTGATCGGAGTCGATGTCATACGTCCCCATATGGTAGAGGCGACCGCCCTGGGTGCGGCGTTCGTGGCCGGTATCGCGACCGGTATCTGGGATGACCAAGCTCAGCTGCTGCGGATCGCGGACAAGAAGACCAAGACCTTCACGCCCGCCATGGATAAGGCGGAAGTCAAACTGCGCAAGAAAGATTGGGCTCGCGCGATCAAGAAGGCTCGCGCCTAGCGAGCACACCCGAGCAATTCCGGGAGTGTCGCACTGCGCAGGGATCGGTAAGGCGAATATTACGGTTCGATGATATTGAAGAACGGGTCGAACGCGACCTGGTGCTTCGTCAATTTCTCAAGTATCTGGGCGTCGCCATCGATCTTTATACCTCTTGGGTTGGCCAGCGCTTCTTTTGAGAAGAGCTGCAAAAATGCGATCTTGGGCATCGTCAGCGTCGCATCGACCTTCTCAGCGGTCCCTGGCTCATAGAGCACCACCCCATGGCGAATCTGCAAGATCCAACTCTCGCGAGCTGAGCCGCTCGGATCGATGAAGTGGATGTTGACCTTGATATTTTGTCCCTGCGCCGCATTCGCGTCGGTCAGGATACCGAGATAGTCAAAAAGCATCGGTGCGTCCAGATACTTCAGGATCTTTCGCGAGCCTTCCACCATATGGCTGCGATCGGTATTGATACCGTGGCGTAATTCAAGTGCTCCGGTCAGATAACAACAACGCCACGGTCCCGACTCGGATTGGTAACCCAGCTGCTCGAGCGCATCGGCGCACAACAGACGGGCATCGACATTTTGGGGATCGGCAAACACCAACAGGTTGGTGATGCGTGCTACCCACTGGTAGTTGCCCTCGGCATAGTCTTTTCGTGCTTTGGCGAGCACCGCATCGGTATCTCCCAGATACTCGACGAACTTGTGCGCCTCATCGACCGGTGTCAAGGGGTTGAGGTTGACCGGGTTGGCATCGTAGAACCCCATATATTTCTGATAGACCGCGCGTGCGTTGTGTGAGAGTGTGCCATAGTATTGGCGGGTGTACCATACTTTCTCCAGTGGAGCGGGTAGTGCGATCTTGTGCGAGATCTCATTGGGGGTGTATCCCTCGTTGATAAACATCATGGTCTGGTCGTGGATGAACTTGTTCATGGTCGCCGTGTTGATGATGTATTCACGCACATCGGCATTACCCCAATGGGGCCAGTTATGTGCTGAGAATACCACCTCGGCATCCCCATAGAGGCTCAACGCCTCCATCAGGTATTTGGCCCATGCGTTGCCGTCGCGCACCTGTGCTCCGCGGAGCGTATAGAAGTTATGCATCGTCGCTGTGCAGTTCTCCGCGATCCACAAAGCGTTCATGTCGGGAAAGAACGTGTTCATCTCGGCCGGCGCTTCGGTGCCTGGAGTCAGCTGGAAGACCATGGTGACCCCATCGATGGTGTGGGTCTGGCCTGTCTCGGTGATCGTGATGGTCGGGGGCAGAAGCGAGGTGGTGCCTTTGGACTGCCCGATACCGATGCCGAGGCTGAGGCATCCACAGGGACCAGGTTCAAGGAACGCTCCGTACTGGTAGGTCGAGCGGCGGCCCATCGCGGTGCCCGCAAAAAGATTCTCGCTGATCGCGAACTCCATGAAGTGCTCGGGCGCGATGATGGGCACGCCATCCTCGGCAGATATGATGCCTTCAACACCACCGTAGTGGTCGATGTGGGTGTGGCTGTAGACGACCGCCGATATCGGACGTTTGCCCAGGTGTTCGGTCACCAGCTCATAGGCGGCTTTCGCGCACTCGGCGCTGATGAGCGGGTCGAAGACGATCCAACCCTCATCTCCTCTGATGAAGGTGATGTTGGACATATCGTAACCGCGCACCTGATAGATGCCATCGATCACATCGAACAAGCCGTAGAAATGGTTGAGCTGGGTGTTTCTCCACAGACTGGGATTAGCGGTGTCAGGCACCTCTTTGTCGATCAGGACCCCGACGCCATCGCCCAAAAAGCCATAAGCGTCCTGGCTCCAGATGACCTTGCCATCATCGGATCTGATATCGAGGGATGCGGGCGCGGCGATCAGCCCTCTAGTCGCATTGGCATACTCGCGTTCATCAGCAAAATCGAGGAAGGAGAAGTAACGCGCATTCTCCTTCGTGGTCGCCTCAGTCGCCTGCTTTTGCTCAGCATTCAATGCACTTTCTTGAGCTGTCATGATCGATCCCTCCGTATCCGTCGTGCTCTCATTGTAGCGCACCTCGTCAGGCTCGCCCGTCCTTCGGGCAGGCGACGGGCGGTGTCTGAGGCAAGGCTCGAAGGGACGCTCGAGCTGGTGGGGGAGTGCTGAGCGGGAGCTTGTTCGACGGGCAGGTTGTAGTACACTAAAAACACTACGATAAGCAAAGGATTGTTGCGCTATGAGTGTATTGGAAAGCTTGGATTCGACGACGATAGAAGCCAGTATTGCGGCCCATCTCGATAAGGCCGGTATCACCGACAAGAAGGTGATAGATGACATCACCGCGGTGATGGTTCCCTTTATCAGACAGGCTCAAGAAGTCCAGGCGACCCTGAAAGGATTGACCTCTCTGGCCGAGCTCGATGCGCTGCGCGTCGAGACCCTGGGCAAGAAAAGTCCGTTCATTGCGTTCATGCGCACCCTTGGATCGCTCGATGCTGAGATCAGACCGGTGGTAGGTGCTCAAGCCAACGAGGTACGGCAAGCGCTCGAAGGTTGGATCGAGAACCGCAAGGCCGAGCTGACCAACGCCGAGCTGGACAAGCGCATAGGTGAGGAAAAACTCGATATCACGTTGCCGGGTCGCGCACGACCGATAGGCTCGAAGCATCTGATCAGTCAGATCGAAGACGAGATCGTCGAGGTGTTCATCGGGCTGGGCTATCAGGTCGCAGAAGGCCCTGAGGTCGAGCTGAGCTTTTTCAATTTTGACGCGCTCAACCACAGTCCCCAGCACCCCACACGCTCGGTGAGCGATACATTCTACGTGCATGACATGAGCGGAGAAGAGTTCGAAGGCCCCGAGCCCAGTGACGTGTTGATGCGCACCCACACCTCACCGGTACAGGTGCGTGCGATGCAGGAGCGTGAGCTGCCGATCTATATCCTCGCACCGGGTAAGACCTATCGGCGCGATGTGGCCGATCCGACCCACCTTCCGCAGTTCACCCAGATCGAGGGGTTGGTCGTCGACAAGGGCATCACGTTCGCCGATCTGAAAGGCACACTCGACTACTTCGTCAAAGCGATATTTGGACCGGAGCGCCGCACGCGGTTCCGTCCGCACTTCTTCCCGTTTACCGAGCCCAGCGCCGAGGTCGATATCAGCTGTGGCATCTGCGATGGAAGTGGCAAGATCGATGGCGTGACCTGTCGGTTCTGCAGTGGGGTCGGCTGGGTCGAGATCTTGGGGTGCGGTATGGTCGATCCCAACGTGTTTCGTGCTGTTGATATCGACCCTGAGGTCTATGCCGGATTCGCTTTCGGTATGGGTGTGGAGCGTATCGCGCTCCTTCGCTATGATATTCCCGATATCCGTATGCTCATCGAAGGTGACATGCGGTTCTTGCGTCAGTTCTAGGAGGACGATATCCCATGCGTGTTTCGCTCAATTGGCTTGAAGAATTGCTGTCCGAAGGGGCGCTAGCTGATATACCGATAGAGGAGTTGACCGAGCGCCTCGATATGACCGGCACAGGGGTCGAAGCGGTCGAGAAGACCGGGCAGACGCCCGAAGGAATCTACATCGGTCAGATAAAAAGTAAGGAGCCTCATCCCGACAGTGACCATCTGTGGTTGACCCGCGTCGATGTGGGCGAGGCGGGAGGCGAGTACGCTGACGAGGATGGTCTGCTTCAGATCGTGTGCGGAGCCCAGAATTTCGAGGAAGGCGATCGGGTCCCGGTCGCCATGGTCGGCACGGTCTTTCCCAACGCAACCGATGATGGCAAGGATTTCACCATCAAGAAATCAAAGATCAGAGGCATCGAGAGCTTCGGCATGAACTGCAGTATGCGCGAGCTGGGACTGGGCGATGACCACCAAGGGATCATGGTCTTGGACCAAGATGCACCGATCGGTGTTCCCTTCTCCGATTGGTACAAAGCAGGAGATACCGTTCTCGATCTCGAGATCACCCCCAACCGGCCCGATTGCCTAAGCATGGTCGGTATGGCGCGTGAGTTCGGTGCGGTATTCGACGTTGAGCCGAAACGTGAACTTGAACCAGTAATCGAACTGGTCGAGGGAGACGAGAATATCGACGATATTGCGACTGTCGTAGTCGAGGACCCCGCGCTGTGTCCGCGCTATACCGCACGTGTCATCAAAGGCGTCACCGTAGGCCCCTCTCCGCAGTGGCTTGCCGATCGCGTCACTGCTGCGGGAACGCGTAGCGTGAACAACGTGGTCGATATCACCAACTTCATCATGTATGAGTTGGGCCAACCGCTCCATGCCTTCGACCTCGGCCGTCTTGCCAAGGATGGTGACAGGCGGGCAAAGATCATCGTGAGGCGCGCCCATGACGGCGAGCAGATGACCACGCTCGATCAGCTCGACAGAAAGCTGGGAAGTGAGAACCTCTTGATCTGCGATCTGGAAGGTCCGGTGGCACTTGCGGGAGTTATGGGTGGATTGACCAGCGAAGTAGAGGACTACAACATAGACATCCTACTTGAAGAAGCCAAATTCGATCCTGCCAATGTGAGCAGGACCTCACGTGCGCTTCAGCTCATCTCAGAGAGTTCGCTACGCTTCGAGCGTGGGGTCGATATCGACAACGTTATAACGGCTCTCGATCGCGCTGCCGCTCTGATCGCGCAGGTAGGGGGAGGGCAGGTCGTCGCTGGGGCCATCGATGTGATGGCCGCGCCGATAGAAAAACTCACCCTTCCGCTTCGCCACGAGCTGATGACGCGCATCATCGGAGAAGATATCTCGCTTGACACCGCGAAGACCTACCTGGAAAAGCTCGGCTGTGTCGTGGAGAGCGGTAACGATGAGCTGAATGTGACGGTGCCGACCTATCGACCCGACCTCGAGCGCGAGATCGACCTGGTCGAAGAGGTCTTGCGTCTATGGGGGATGGAAAACGTTGAGGCTACACTTCCGGGAGGACGCGAGCGACTGGGAGGGCTGACGCGCACCCAACAGCTGCGCGGGGTTCTTGACAAGACCTTACGATCTCTGGGGCTTAGCGAGACGATGACGCTCCCGTTTTCCGACGATGCCGATCTGGCAAAGCTCTCCTTTGAGCCTGATGAGGGCCATCAGCTGGTGATGCTGCATAATCCGATGTCGAGCGAGCAAGCGATCTTGCGCCCGCTGTTACTTCCCGGTCTGCTCAACAGCGTCTCGCTGAACAAGCGTCGTGGAGTCAGCGACATCCATCTGTTCGAGAGAGGCAAGGCGTTTCTGACCAAGAAGGGGCGCAAGCTTCCTAAAGAACCCGAGAGGATCGCGGCAGTACTCAGTGGCCTGTGGAATCGTGCCGGTTGGAACGTATCCTCAGAGCCGATCGACTTCTTCGACGCGAAGGGGATCATCACCTCACTGATGGATGAGCTCAACATCGATCGCTTACGCATGGTCGAGCCTCAGAAAGATTCGCTACCTTGGTTGCAGCCAGGTAAAGCGGCAGTGTTGATGCTCGGCAATGCTCCGATTGGTTGGCTCGGAGAGATACATCCCCGTGTAGCGCAACAGTTTGAGATCGACGATCCGGTCGTGGCTTTCGAGTTCGATGTGGGCAAGACGTTCAAAGCTGCTAAGGCCGATCGCGACTTTACGACCCCACCACGCTATCCCGGTATCGAGATGGATATCGCGCTCGTCATCGATGAAGATGTGGCTCACAGCGATATCGAGCGTCGGATCCGTGCGTTGGGCAAAAAGAGTGCCCTGACCGACGTGGATCTCTTCGATATCTATCGGGGCAAAGGAGTGCCGCAAGGCAAGAAGTCGATGGCGTATCGCCTCGGTTATCGCAGCGAGAACCGGACCCTGACCACCGAAGAGGTCGAGCGCATCCATGAGAAGGTCTTGGAGAAGCTCAAAAAGGAACTGGGTGCCGAACTACGTAGCTAGCGCACAAAAGTGAGCGAGTTTTCACATGATGCACACGACATAAGAGAGGGTGCACGTAGTGTCTGTGGCTAAACGCATCTGGAATGAGTTTGTCGAGAACAAATTCTATCTACTCTTTTTCATCAGTCTGCTCGTACAGCTGCTGACCTACGGTTATTCTCTGATCACCGCTGAGTTCTTCAGTGCAGAATTCACCTTTGAACGCCTCTTGACCTTTATCGCGATACTAGCTGGCTATTATGTCTTACTCGCGCTCGGCAATGGATTGCTCCAGATGTATCGGGAACGCAAATCGCGTGTCTACCAAAGGAGTCTGCGCCGTCGTTCGTTGGTGACGATACTGAAGATGCCTTCAGAAAAGATCATCGACCTGGGTCTGCAATATATCAAAGAGATCGTGACCGATGCGAACAATCAGCTCGCCCAGATCGTCTCGAACTATCTCTCCTCGGTCGTCAACGTGATCGTCGGTCTGGTCGTCCTCACCATCGCGCTCTCACGTCAATCAATGTGGGTCGCGGTGCTCGCTCTCGCGTTGATCGCGGTGACGGTCATCATCCAGTCAATGCTGATGAAAAAGCAGATCAAGCTTTCGAAAGAGTACTTCTCGATGGGAGCGAGCTATCGCGCGATGGTAAGCGACATCCAGAACAATACCCTCTCGATCAAGAAGCTTGATGCTGAGGACTACTTCGCCGACCAGATCGATGAGAAGTCGGCAGAGGTCGACGCGAAAGGAGCCGAGAAGACCTCCTATGAGGTGCGCATACAGTGGGTGTTCGATCTGTTCACGTATGCGATCCTGCTCTTGATCTTAGGAAACATCGCATGGATGCTTTACCGTGACCCCAGTTACGGGGCGCTGTTCTGGGTCGTCTTCTACACGGGGATCTTCGGGCAGCTCAAGGCACAGATATCTGCGGTCACCGGATCGATCCAGCGCATGGTCGACTTCAATATCTC
>WQXV01000004.1 GCA_009781565.1 Actinomycetes bacterium | reverse complement strand
TGCGGTGATTTTGCAGCGCACGCGTCAACAGATAGGTCGTCTGGTTGTGCAGCAGCACATCGGCCAGGTTCTTGGTCACGAACTTGGTCAGGATGATCGCGATGACCTCCCCGCTTTGCAACGTGGTCTCACGCTCCTCCAAGAAATCCTCGATCGGTGGCACCACATTGCGGTACTGGTTGACGATGATCTCGAGCGGATCGTCTATCTCGTAGTTCGTCCATTTCTTGCGAAGGCGCTTGGCAGCTTTCTTATCTTGCGCGATATTGATGGCGACCACATTCGAGCTCATCTTGTTGGCATAGTTGAGCATCTTGAGCGTCGAGCGATCGATTCCGGCCACCGGTACCACACAGAGGAAGTTATCGGAGGTCTCGCTCTTGCGATAGCGTGCAAGAAACTCCTTTTTTGAGATCGAGACGGCTTCGCGGACCTGCTGGTAGTGCATATGGATACGCCACATCAAAAAGACGAGCGCGGGAATAGCGATCGCGAGCATCCAGGCACCATGGGTGAACTTCATGACGAAGACGATGATCAGTCCCACACCGGTCATGAACGCGCCGAGCACGTTGATGAGCATCTTCTCGCGCCAGTGGGCTTCCTTGTCACGCACCCATTTGACGATCATGCCGGCCTGCGAGATGGTAAACGATAAGAACACACCGACCGAGTAGAGCGGGATCAGATAGTGGACCTGCGCGCGAAAGACGATGACGAGTAAGCTTGCTGCGACCATGATCAGCAAGATCCCGTTCGAGAGTGACAGCTTCGTGCCGCGTTGCATGAACTGACGGGGTGCAAAGCCATCGTGTGCCAGGATCGCCAGTAGGTTGGGTAGATCGGTATAGGCGGTATTTGCCGCTAAGAACAGGATGAAGGCAGTGGCGAACTGCAGGAAGTAGAACAGTGGTGAGCCGCTCCCAAAGACCGCCGCACCCATCTGCGAGATGACCGTATGACCCTCCAGCGGCATGACCTGCAGGCTCTGAGCCAAGATGACCGAACCGCCGAAGATGAAGAGCACGATGGTGGCTAAACAGTAGAGCACGATCTTCGCGTTACGCTGACGGGGCTCCTTGAACGACGGCATCGAGTTCGATACTGCCTCGATACCGGTCAGTGCGGTGCACCCTGAGGAGAAGGCGCGCAGCAGCAGGAGTATGAAGACCCAGCTCAGCGCGGGATCCATGCTCTGTGCGGGCACTTGCGTATAGGAGAGCGGTACGAGCTTGCCGGCGGCCAGCTCGACCAGTCCGGTGACGATCATGATGGCCATGATCACGATGAACGCATAGGTCGGTATCCCGAATATCTTGGATGCCTCGCGCGCGCCACGTAGATTGAGCAAGGTCACCACCGCGATACCTGCCAGCGCGATAAAGACCCGAAAGCTGAGCAGGACTGGAAATGCGGCGATCAAAGCGGCGGTCGCCGATGAGATCGAGACCGCCACGGTCAGGATATAGTCGATGACCAGGGCCGAACCTGCCACCAGTGCGGGACCTTTGCCGAAGTTATCGGAGGCGACGTTGTAAGCTCCCCCACCTGCTGGATAATGGTTGATGATCTGCGCGTAGGAAAACGCCAGCACGACCAGCAGCAAGATGATCGGGATCGCGATCGGTCCCAAGAACTTAAGCGAGAGAAACCCGAGGACCGGTACGAGCACGAGCAGGATCTCCTCGATCGCATAGGCGACTGAGGAGACCGCGTCGCTGGCCATGATGGGAAGACCCCAGAACCAACCGAGCTTCTCTTCTGAGAGTTTGCTGTCCTCCAGCGGACGTCCCAAAAGGGTGTATTTTATTCGATCTAGGCTAGTGACTCTACTCACGTCAAGGCATCCTTATCAGTTTTGGGGTTTTTTTCTCCACTCCCGGCTGTTCTCATCACTTCCAACTATTAAAGCACTTTGCCCGCCATTTGCAAGCTTTTGAGCCTGTCCGATCCCGAGCTGTAGCCTCTGCTGATATCAATGGTGTAAGTATTGAGATGCTCTTTGACTACGCAACACCGTTTGCTATCATAGTTAGGCTGAGTAGGCCGAACGACAGCGCGCGCTATTGCGCGTGAGGAAAGTCGGGGCTTCGCAGGGTAGGATGCCTGTTAGATGCAGGGCGCAGCGATGCGACGGAAAGTGCCGCAGAAAAGAAAACTCCCACTGCCGCAGGTAAGGGAAAAGCTGAAACGGTGTGGTAAGAGCGCACCAGCATCGGGGCAACTCGGTGGCTTGGCAAACCCCATCCGAAGCAAGAGCATGTAGGCGTGGCTAAGGCTGACCCGGCCGACACGCGGGTAGCTCGCTTGAGGTGCACAGCGATGTGCATCCCAGATAAATTGTCGTTTGCAACAACAGAACCCCGCTTACAGGCCTACTCAGTTCTATCCATCCAATTGAAGCCAGATGAAGAGAAAGATCAACGTCAAGACTATATGGAGCACGGGAAGCGCACTTATCCAGCTCAGCGCTTTGGTCCTCAAGGTCTGTACCAGTGAAACCACATACGACAAGGGATAGGATCCAGCAAGAAGCATTGCTATGAGAGCCACAATAGCGGTGATGGTTTCATTTGTATCGATCCCACTCTGCGCTCGGAAGCCAGCTAGAGCCATTACGGTGCCGATCCATGATGCCAATGAGAGCGGGATGGGCAAAGCATAGAGGATGAACAGGACCAGTGTCTTCAATTTTTGGTCTTTTGCCCATTCTCTTTTGCCGATCGATGGGTCGTGCTCAGGATCTGAATAGACAGAATCATCAAAATAGCCCATGGACAATCCCTACTCTCAATCTACTCGCAGAGCTTTGAGCGCCTCGATGTTGATGATATCCTTTTCAGGGATCTCACCGGGCATCTCGGTGATCACGCACATATCCACAAGACTGGGATGAGCATCCCCCAAATGCATCAGTATCTTGAATCCCTCAAACCCGATCTCACCCTCGCCTATCCAAGCATGGCGATCCATGTGCGATCCCCGTGCGAACTTGCAATCGTTGGCGTGGGCGAAGTGCCACATGCTGAGGTCTCCCGCATCGATGAGTTCCTTGAGCACCTCATCCCAACCTGCTTGCGTGCTCACATCATATCCTGCTGCCCAACCATGACACGTGTCGAAGCATATGCCCAGACGCTTGCTCGGCACCTTCGTTTCCTTGATGACATTACATAGCTGGGTTATGGTGCTGCCGAAGAGCTTGCCGGCGCCGGCCGTGTTCTCAAGCAACAGACGGCTGCTGCATTCGATTCCGAGGTCTTTGCAGCTCTCATCGGCCAGCGCAAAGGAGCGCTCTATCGCGCGCGCTGCCCGCAGCGTCGCAGCATCAATGTCGTCATCGGGAACATTTCCGGGATGCAGGACCACACCTTCTGCTTGCAGGATCGATGCGCGGACCAGTTCGTCTGCGAGCGCCTCGACCGATTTTTCTGCCATGGCCTCATCGTTGGTGGTCACATTGAGCAGATAGGCGGTATGGGTCAGCACCGGTCCGAAATCATAGACAGAACGCGCCGCTGCCAGCTCTTCCCTCTTGTGCAACGGCATGGGTTTTGCCTTCCACTGCCGCGGTGATTTCGAGAAGATCTGTATACACTCACATCCCACTTTTTGTGCATACGCAGCCATCTTCTTGTAGTTTCCTTCAGTCGATATATGGGCGCCGACCTTCATATCTCCTCGATTCATATGGACGAACACATGTTCTTTTCACGCGTGATTGCGCTACACTAAGATATGGACTCTTCTGATTATGACATACCACACGAATCGTATCGTCGATGGAGCGATCGTGCAATACTGCACCTTGATATCGATGCGTTCTTCGCCAGTGTCGCGCAGCTTGACAATCCCGAGCTGCGCGGGCTTCCCGTCATCGTCGGCTCTCCGGGTAAGCGAGGTGTGGTATCGACCTGCAGCTACGAGGCGCGCGCCTTCGGAGTCCGTAGTGCGATGCCCTCGGCTCAGGCACTGCGTCTGTGTCCCGATGCGATCTGGGTCCCGGGAGATTTCGAGCGCTATCGTGAACTCTCCGGTATGGTCTTCGATCTATTGGGTTCTATGAGTCCCTATGTCTTGCCGGTATCGATCGATGAGGCGTTTTGCGATATTACCTCCGATCCCATCAATACCTCCCATCCGGTGGCGGTCGCTACCGCGATCCAGGAGCGTGTCGCGCAGTTAGGTATCACCTGCTCGATCGGACTGGCGAGCTCGATGACGGTAGCCAAGATCGGCAGCGACTATCACAAGCCCCGTGGCTTGACCGTCGTCTATCCCGGAGAAGAAGCGGCGTTCTTAGCGCCACTGCCTGTAAGGACCCTCTCAGGGATCGGTGCCGCCACCGCCGCAAAGCTTGAGAAGATGGAGCTGCACACCTTGGGCGATATCGCATCACTGAGCGACAAAGATGCCCAGCTGCTGCTGGGGTCGATCGGTCTGACCATGCGCAATCGAGCGCGCGGCATCGATCCACGCTCAGTCGATCAATTCGACCCGGTAAAATCGGTCTCAAATGAGAATACATTCCTCAAAGATATCAGCACCGAAGATGAGGTCCTGCGTGAGTTGGGCTTGCTTGCCGAGCATGTGGCTATGCGACTGCGCAAGAAGGGTCTGAGTGGACGAACGATATCGATCAAAGTACGCACGACCGATTTTGAGACCCATGGATCCTCGAAGACGATCGCCGCTCCAGTCGACGATATCGCCCAGATCATGCCAGTCGTCGAAGAACTCCTGAGTCGTGTCTGGACCGAAGGGTGCCCTATCCGGCTTTTAGGCGTCGGGGTCTCTACCTTTGACGAGGCGACCGATCAGCTTACCCTGATCGATGAGGGTGATGGTGCCGACCTTGATGAGTTACGCGCCCTGTCGCGCAACATCGATGCCATCCGTGACAAATTCGGCTCCGATGCCATCAAACGCGGAATGGCCTGACGCAGACAATTACAATCGCTCTTTGGACGATGAGGTGCTACTCGAGTCGGTACCCGATACGGGCGACCGGGGATTCCCAGACTCCCACTTCAGTGACCTTCACGCGATCTGCGAGCACTTCGGTAAGTTGCTCATAGATGATACGCGCAAGGTTCTCGGCGGTCGGTGAGATCTCATCGAACGGTGCCACATCGTTGATCAGTTTATGGTCGTAGGCATCGACGATCGCGGCAAGGTCTCGTTTCAGGTCCTTGAAGTCATAGACGATCTCGATATCGTTGAGCTTGTCGGATTCGACGGTGACCTCGACCTCCCAGGTATGCCCATGAAGCTCTGCACACTCACCGGGGTAATCGTAGAGACGATGGGCTGCATCGAAATGCCATTTGATCTGCAGGGAGTAGATCCCTTTTTTACCGGTGGTCGGTTCAGCCTCCTCCTCCTCTTCTTCGGTGTTGAAGAGGTTTCCGCCCACATCCGATACCAGAAGACGGACGCCGCTGGGGCTCACCTCGAAGGTACCGATGGCATCTTGAGCATCCATCGCCTCGTTGGCCAGCTCATCGGCACGCGCGTTATCCTCACGCGGGATGTGGATGATCTCGCAGGATTCGAAGACATTGACCAGCTCACGCGCACGATTGTGCAGCCACTTGAGCTTCTGGTCCTTGACCTTGTAGGATCCTTGCAGTTGATTGACCATCAGCGACGAGTCGGCATGGACCACCACGTGGTTCGCGCCCAGATGCTCGGCATTCTCAAGTGCCCAGATGAAACCGCAGTACTCAGCGACATTGTTGGTCGTCTGACCCAGATACGCACCACCGGCCAGCACCTCGTCATCAGCTTCTCTGATGATGAAGCCCGCACCAGCGGGTCCAGGGTTGGAGCGCGCTCCTCCATCACAATAGATCAGATGCTTCTCACTCGTCATGATCATCTCCCCAATAGACCAATATTCGACGGCATTCACTACAGGTACCCACATCGCCAGGATAGTGGAATTCATCAGCGAAGGCGGATGGGAGCTTGAGCGAACAGGCGCTGCAACGGGATCCATCGAACACTCCGACCACCGTGCCGCCCTTTTGCGCACGCAAGGTATCGTAGTGCGTCGCGAGATCTGGTGGTAGGATTGAGCGCTTCTCGTCTCGCGCGGTCGTGATCTGGACCGTCTTGGCAGCAAGTATCGCCATCTGCTGGCGATAGGCGGCAAGGGTCTGCTCCTTGGCGCCTTCCAGCTCTGCGATCTTGTCTCCCACATCGGTGATGCGACGTTTTGCCTCTTGTCGTGCCTCCATGAGGTTGAGCTGTTTGCCCTCAGCTTCCTTGATCTGGTCGTGATGTGAGGCGATATCACTGCTCAGCGCATCCACTTGGCGAAAGTCGATCTTGCCGGCGTCCAGTTTCTTCTGTTCTTTGGCGATCTTCTTCTCATGATGCGCGATCGTATCAGCGATCGCTGCGATCTGCTTGTCGAACTGCACCACGCCCTCTTCGAGCTTGGCGATCAAGCTCTGCCCCTCAGCAGCTTTTTGCGCGATCTGGGCCACTTGGGCCTTGTGGGGGAAGCTTGCCTCTTGCACGGCGAGCTCGTCGAGCACGAGGTCGAGTTTCTGGATCTCAAGCAGCGCATTGCATACCTCGACCGAGGTGTTGCCTGCGTCTGGCTCTATAGTTCCAGCCACGTCACTCTCCTCTCGCGCTGGGGGTAGGCCACCTGACGCGCGCCCAGCTCGTAGAGCGTCCGCGCACAGGTATCGAATCGATATGCCACCTCATCAGGGGCGTGCGCGTCACTTCCCATCGTCAACCCCACGCCACGCTGAATCAGCAGTTCAATCATAAGGCTATCGGGATAGAGTTGTCCAACCGGTTTGCGCCACCCCGCTGTCGAGACTTCACAGAGCACCCCCGCACTTGCAGCGACCCGCGAAGCTTCATCGTAGTATTGGGCGGCATCACGGGCGAAGTGCCCGAACTTCTTGACCAGGTCGGGGTGGGCCATCACATCGAACAGTCCGCTCTGTGCCGCTTTGCACCACTCGGAAAAGTACTGCTCCCAGACCTTATCGACCTCCTTGGTGTCCCAGACCTCTCTCTGGTCGGGATCATCAAAAGCCCAGCCATCAAGGAAGTGGACCGACCCGAGCACGACCTCGATGCCCTTCTCGCGGGCTGAGCGCACACTCTCCTTCGTCCACGCCACATCGGTCGATATCCAATCAGCCTCAGCACCGATCACCAGATTCAGTCCATCCCAATCAAAACGCATGTCGCGCAACTCGGCGACATAGAGCAGATCGATATCCCCGCGCATCGAATAGATGCCATCGGGGTCAAGTTCGCGTTTGAGCGGTAGGTGTTCGGTCATGACCGCACCGTACAGCCCAGCCCATGCGATCGCATCGATCATCTCGGCAGGGGTTCCGGTAGCATGTCCGCAGAGCTCGGAGTGTATGTGGCAGTCAGCTAGACCACGCATGAGATCACACCTCCGCCCATGACCGTATCGTAGTGATAGCACACCACGCTCTGGCCTGGGCTGATACCGGACAGTTCTTCGTCCATCTTGACGGTCATGATACCGTCCTTTATCTCGAGATCAGCCTTCGCGGCGATCATGTTGTAGCGCGCTTTAGCACTGACCGGCCATATACCGTTCTCCTTGCCCAAAGCTGCAGAGTCCACCACGTAGTCGGTACTGGTCAGTGTGGTGACCTTTCCCTCTTCGCGACTGCCGACCACCACTTTGTTGAGGCGTTGGTCGAGCCCGATCACATAGAGGGGAGCTCCGGTCCCGCTCACGCCCAGACCGTGGCGCTGACCGATGGTATAGTTGGCCAGACCTTCATGCAGTCCCACGATCAGACCATCCGAGGTCACGATAGAGCCGGGTTTGTAGGCATCGGGATAGTGCTCCTTGATGATCTCGCAGCGGTCCTTGCCTTCGATGAAGCAGGCATCCTGGCTTTCCTTGCCCGCATCGATGTCGAGTCCATGTTCACTGGCATATTCTTTGACATCGGTCTTATACCACGTCGCCAAGGGAAACAGGATACGAGGTAGGCGCTCTCGTTCGATTCGATAGAGGAAATAGGTCTGGTCCTTTGAGCGATCCTTGGGACGTTTGAGATGGGTATCTTCTGCTGTAGCATAGTGCCCGGTGGCCAAGAAGTCGAAACCGGACTGATCCATCCAATCCCACAGCAGGCCGAACTTGATATGCTCGTTGCACACGATGCAGGGATTGGGCGTGCGTGCCTGCTCGTACTCATGGGCAAAATTATCGATGACGATCGTCTCGAATGCCTCACTCAGATCTACCACCTGATGAGGTATGCCCAAGACCTCACAGACCTTCGCCGCTCGCGCGATGGTCTCGTCATCGCCAGCCCCGTTCGACGAAAGAAGGCGCATCGTCACGCCTTCTACCTCATAGCCTTGTTCTTGGATCAGTGCGGCAGCGACGCTCGAGTCGACGCCCCCGCTCATAGCTACTGCGACACGCCCTTTACTCATCGAGCTCCACATCGCTTTCCTCGTGCGGATCGAAATCAGGGTCGTTACTCTCAATATCGCCGGCGATCGGTTCGCGACCCTGCTTGACCAGATAATCATCGATAGCAGCCTTGAGCCCATCGGTGGCCAGCACGCTGCAGTGCATCTTGGGAGCCGGCAATCCATCGAGCTCGTCAGCCACCTGCTTCTTGGTTATGTTGACCGCATCGTGGATATCCATGCCTTTGGCCATCTCGGTCACCATCGATGAGGTCGCGATAGCCGCACCACATCCCAGTGTTTGGAATTTGATGTCGCTGATCGTGTCATCATCGACGTCGATCGTGATCTTCATCATGTCTCCGCAGGTCGGATTGCCGACCTCACCGACACCGTCGGCTTCGTCGAGGATACCCACATTGCGCGGATTGTTGAAATGCTCCATGACCTTGTCTGAATACAACATGCTCTCTACCCTTCACCACAAAACATTCTTTTATAGACTGGCGACATCTCACGCAGCCGCTCCACGATCGGTATCAGCGCGTCGACCAGCTCGACACAGTCCTCCTTGGTCGTCCAGCGACCCATCGACAGACGCAGCGAGCCATGCGCGATCTCTTGTGGCACACCGATCGAGAGCAGGACGTGGCTTGCCTCGAGCGAGCCTGAACTGCACGCACTGCCGGTACTGACACTGAATCCCAGATTGTCGAGTTGCAGAAGCATCGCTTCTCCCTCGACCCCTTTGACCAGCAGCGGCACGATGTTGGGAAGACGTGGATCGGACTCGACGGTCGCCAAGGTGTTCTCCAAACGTGAGGTCACCTCATCGATGAGGAAGTCGCGCAACGCGCTCAGACGCGCAGCTTCGCTGTCCATCTCGGCGACGATGATCTCGAGCGCTTTGGCAAAACCGACCGCTCCGACCACGTTCTGGGTCCCGCTACGGCGACGCGACTCCTGCCCTCCCCCTTTGATCAGAGGATCGAAACGGGTGCCCCGTCGCAAGTAGAGCGCACCGATGCCGCGTGGCCCATAGATCTTATGCGCACTCATCGAGAGCATATCGATGCCGAGCGCCTCGACATCGATCTCGATCTTGCCGAGCGCCTGGACCGCATCGGTGTGCATCAGAGCGCCACCTTCATGGGCGATCTGAGCGATGGTCGCGATGTCGTTGATCGAACCGATCTCGTTGTTGGCCATGATGACCGAGACGACCTTGGTGTTGGGACGCATGGCTGCTTCGATATCATCGGCAGCGACATGACCGTCCTTGCGCGGTTTGACGATGCTTATCTCGTGACCGTGTTTGCCCAGCCACTCGACCACTTCAAGGATCGCATGGTGCTCATAGGCGCTCGTGATGATGTGGGCCCCACCTTCGGGGGCTAAGCGCCACAAGGTCGAGACGAGCGCTGCGTTGTCGGATTCGGTACCCCCACTGGTAAAGATGATCTCCTCGGGCTTTGCCCCCAGCGGCTCGGCAATGCGCTCGCGAGCATTCTCCAGTGCCTTGTAGGCATCACGCCCGATGGTGTAGAGCGAATTGGGATTGCCGAAATGCTCGGTATAGTAAGGCAACATCTCCTCGACCACACGCGGATCGGTCGGAGTGGTCGCCGCATAATCAAAGTACCGTGTCACTACTCGTTCCTCTTCTCTGATATCTCTTGATGCGCTGCCTCGAGCCCATCGCGCAGTTCTTGGTACGCATTGATGGGATCGACGGCTCCCAACACCGCGTTTCCGGCGACGAAGCAGTTCGCTCCGGCTGCAAGGAGGCGCGGAGCATTAGCTGCGTTGATACCACCATCGACCTCGATGATCGGTCTGATCTTATGCGTTTGGCACATCTCGTCCAAGTGGATGCATTTGTCAACGACACTCTCGATGAAGGACTGCCCGCCGAAACCGGGATTGACCCCCATCAGCATCACCAGGTCGACCATTTCGATGATGTCATCGATCATATGCAGCGATGAGCCGGGATTGAGCACCACACCAGCCAGGATTCCGGCGTCCTTGATCTGCTGTATCACTCGATGTAGATGGATGCATGATTCGGCATGCACCGAGATGATACGCGGCTCGATCGCGATATACCACCCGATCGTATCATCGGTGTTACTGATCATCAGGTGCACATCCAGCGGGATGTCGGTGTGTTTCTTGATCGCCGCGATCACGGGAGGACCGAATGTGAGATTCGGGACGAAGTGCCCGTCCATCACGTCACAGTGCAAAAGGTCGGCTCCTGCCTTCTCCATCAGCTCGATCGCCTCACCCAGTCGGGTGAAATCAGCCGAGAGCAGCGAGGGTGCTATCAGGATCTGTGAGGGATCGATCGATTTCATCTCTGGTTCACACACTCCTATTCGGCGCGCTGGGGACGCGCCATCAGCGCGGACATGATCTGGGACAGATCAGCATTCTCATATAACATACTATACACCGCTTGCGTGAGCGGCAGATCGACTCCCCTGCGTTGCCCCAACTCTTTGATCGAGCGACACGCGCGTGCGCCTTCGGCGACCATGTGGGTACGCTCCTCGAAAGCCTCCAGGCTGCCGCCGCTGGCGATCTCCTCGCCTAAGGCGCGGTTGCGCGAATGCTGTGAGGTGCAGGTCACGATAAGATCCCCCATACCGGCCAGGCCCATATAGGTGCGCGGATTAGCGCCGACCGCTTGGCCCAATCGGGCCATCTCGGCCAGACCGCGGGTCATGAGTGACGCTTTGGCGTTATCGCCCAGGCCGAGGCCGTCAGCGACACCACAGGCGATGGCGACGACGTTCTTACCGGCACCGCACAACTCGACACCGGTCACATCGTCGTTGGTATAGACACGGAAGAACTCGGTGGCGAACAGATCGGAGAAGAAATCAGCGGTCTGCGCATCATGGGCTGCCACCGTGGTGGCACTGGGAAGACCACGCGCTATCTCCTCGGCATGATTGGGGCCGGACAGGGCCGCGATGCGCGACGGATTGCCCAACACCTCTTCGAGAATGTCGGTCATCAGATACGAAGTGTGGCATTCGACGCCTTTGCTCAAAACGATGAGAGGGATCTGGGCACCGGGGCTTTGCGCACCTACCAGTTCCTTCATCGATTCAGCGGTATCGCGCACTCCCACACTGGGAGTGGCCATCACCACTGCATCGACATCGCGCAGCACCTCGGCGATATCTGCGGAGGCGCTGACCCGATCGGAGTAGCGGATGTCGGTCATATACTGGGGGTTGCGTTGCTGCGTATTGATCGTTTGGGCGATCTCGCTCTCGCGTGCCCAGATCGCGACTTCATATCCTTTGCTATCCAGCAACCACGCGATCGCACTTCCCCACGATCCTGCTCCTATCACGGCAACTCTCATAGCTGATACGTTCCTTTCATGCTCGAGCATTCTCATTTCGTGTCGCGCTTATTCTCAGCCTTGTTCCAGCTCAGTTTATTCTCGGTACCGGCGCGCAGACGCGCGATGTTCTCACGATGCAGCCAGACCACAAAGAGTCCTGCGACCAGTCCCGATATGACCAATGGCACGCTGCGCGTAGCGGGAAAAGCTGCCAAGAGCACCGGTAGTGCCAGCGCTACCAGGATCGAGCCGAGTCCGACGAATCCTGACAGCAAGGTGATCACAATAAGCGTTGCGAGCTCGATGAAGAACAGCGGGGCGAGCAGTGCCAGCATCGCTCCTCCCGCAACGGCAACACCTTTCCCACCGCGAAAACGTAGCCACGGCGAGAACGCATGACCTGCGATCACCGCTATCAAAGCCGCACCCAGTGCCCACTGCATCTTCGCAGTCCCGAAGATCTGCTCGGTTACGAGATAGTGTTGAGTAACAAACAGGGCCAGCCAGCCTTTTGCGATATCGGCCAGTGCGGTCACAATCCCGGCGGCCGGACCCATCGCGCGCGCGGTATTGGTCGCCCCGGTCGCACCCGAGCCGACATCGCGCGGATCGATGCCGTAGATATATTTGCCCAGCAGATACGAGGTCGGGATCGAACCGAGCAAGAACGCGACAGCCGCGCTTACGATCAGACGTATCAGGTAGCTCTCAGGCACGACTCACTCCTAAGCCTTCGACTTGAAACGCAGAAGGATCGGGGTACCGACCAGTCCGAAGCGCTCCCGCATGCGATTCTCGATATAGCGCACGAAGTTATCGTCGACCAGATCGGGGTGATTGGCAAAGAAGGTGAAGCCCGGTGGTCTGGTGCTCGTCTGTGTCACATAGTTGATACGCAACGTCCGTCCTCGTTTGTTGACGGTATGACCGAACTCACGCAGCTCACTGAGGAGTTTGTTGAGCTGACTCGTCGGGATCTCCCGACAATAGTTTTGGTAGACCTCGTCGATATTCTTCCAGATCTTTTGGACGTTCTTGCCGGTCAACGCACTCATGCGTAGCACCGGTGCCCAGCCGACGAACATCATGCGATCCTCGATCTGGTCGAGCAGGAGGTTTCGCTCATACTCGTCATCCATGAGATCCCATTTGTTCAAGATGATGACCATGGCGCATCCGCGCTCTTTTGCATAGTTGGCGATGCGCTGGTCCTGATCGGTCAGCCCGACCTGGGAATCGACGATCAGCAACACGACATCGCACATATCGATCGCGCGCATGGCACGCACGAATCCGTAGTATTCGACATCCTCGTTGATGATGCCCAGCCTTCGCAGGCCTGCGGTGTCGATGAATCGGTAGAGTTGCCCGTCACGCTCGACGGTCGTGTCGATCGCATCACGGGTGGTGCCAGCCACCTCACTCACTATCGAGCGCTCAAAGCCGACCAATCGGTTGGTGATCGATGACTTGCCAGCGTTGGGTCGACCGATGACTGCCACCTTGATGGCTCCATCATCGATCTCGGGTTCGGCATCGGGCAGCTCTTTGACGATCTCATCGAGCAGATCTCCGGTCCCGTTACCATGGGTCGCACTGACCGGCCACGGGGTTCCGAGCCCGAGGTTCCAAAACTCGTAGGTCTCCTGCTCCGAGCCGGGGGTATCGACTTTGTTGACCGCCAGAAACACCGGTGTGTCAGACCGTTTGAGCAGTTTAGCGATATCCTCATCGTCACTGGTCATACCGGTCTTACCGTCTACTATGAAGATGATGGCATCTGCCTCGTGGGTCGCGATCTCAGCCTGGAGACGGATACTTGCCTGGAAGGCATCGTCCTTGCTCATCTCGATGCCTCCGGTATCGACGAGCATGAAGTGCTTGCCGCACCAATCAGCGCTGTGGTAACTGCGATCGCGCGTTACTCCACGTTGCTCGTGCACTATAGCGTCATCACGACCTGCAATGCGGTTGATAAGCGTCGATTTGCCGACATTGGGTCGCCCGACGACAGCTACTACCGGTAGATTCATGAACTGACCTCCCCTATGGCATCGAGCAACCCTTGCGCATCATCGGAGACGAAGATGCAGGATGCGTCGGTCTGCTCGGCGATATGCTGCGGCTCATAACCGTCCAAGGTCAGCTCGTCATCATTGAAGATCGACCACGGAATGACGTAGTTGGTCTCTTTGCCGAAGTGCTCGCTGTCATGACAGATCGCGCGCGCGATATCGACACCGGTGAGCAGCCCGGTCACGTTCACATTTCCTCCGAAGAACCGGTTGACCACCGGCAGCAAGCGCACTTTCCCGCCCGCTTCAAGGGCGCTCAGCGTTCCAATCATGGTGTCGCGGGTCAGCTCACCGGTCACGATCGTGAGTATCTCGGACCCGGCCTTAAGAGTTGCAAAGCCTGCTACCAGCTCATCGAAGTGCTCACGGATATCTTCGATGTAGGTATGCACGATCCCGATACCGTTCTCATATTGCGGATAACCGTCATACCATTCGCTGGTGGGAAACGGCGCTTGGGCATAGATGTAGAACTCATCGGCGAGATGGACCCAGGTACGCTCGGTCTCTTTGCGCGAGCGAAATTGATAGGTCTGCACCTGTTCGATAACACGCGCGGCTGCGCTCTGATCGTTGAAGCTGCTGGGCTCCTGACCGGCGATATCTTCGGTAAAGCGCGTGTAGGCCACCGGTACGACCCCTACGGTAAGAACCTGTGGGCGAAACGTGCTCAGATACTCGAGCGTCTCGTCGAGCACCTCCCCATCGTTGATACCGGGCACCAATACGATGCTGACATGCATCTCGATACCGGCGTGTGCCAGTTTCTCGAACGCTTCAAGCCCCCGTGCGTGACGCGCACCCAGCAGTCGGGAACGCACCTCTGGGTCGGCGGCATGCAGCGATACGTAGAGTGGTGAGAGGTGCTGGGTGATGATGCGATCGATATCGTCATCGTCCAGATTGGTCAAGGTGACGAAGTTGCCTTCGTAAAATGAGAGTCGATAGTCATCGTCTTTCAGGTAGAGACTGCTACGCAACCCGTCGGGCAACTGGTCCATGAAACAGAATGCGCAAGCGTTCTTGCAGGTATGGGTACCATCGAAGAGCATCTCATCGAACTCGATACCCCACTCCTGATCTGCGGATCTCTCGAGCAGCACCGTGCGCTCGATGTCATCGGAGATAACGGTAAGCTCTGCGCGATCCTCATCGCTATGCCAGAGCCAATCGAAAACATCGCGCAGGGGCGCGCCATTGACCGCGACGATATGATCGCCTGCACCGATCCCGGCACGTTCCGCGATCGAGCCGGCATCGACCGATCTAACGGTTCCTTGTGGTTTCATCGGTGCCATTGCTAGCTCAGGCTTTCGATGCGCTCGACGACCCCGGCCATCTGCTCGCCAGGGGTCGATGCACCTGCGGTCACACCGACCACTTCAGCGTCGGTGAACCATGCGGGATCGATCTCTTTGGAGGTTTCCACGTGATACGTGTTCGTATTGACCTGACGACAGATCTGCGAGAGCCGTGAGGTATTGCCGCTGTTGTGACCTCCGACGACGACCATGACATCGACTTCGGCAGCCAGCTCGGCAGCAGCCGCTTGGCGCTTCGAGGTCGCATCACAGATCGTATTGAATATCCGCAGCTCACTGACGCGTGGCAGCAGGTCCTCGACCACTTCATCGAGGATATCGGCCATCTGAGTGGTCTGCACGACCACACCGACCATGCGATTGCCCAAGCGTGGGGGTAGCTCATCGGCACTACCGATCACTACGACCTCCTCGCCCGAACGGGCTCGGATCGCGGATACTTCGGGATGGTCGGCCTCGCCAACGATGACGACCAGATAGCCGTCAGCAGCTAATTTTTCAGCCGATTCCTGCGCTTTGCTGACATGGGGACAGGTCGCATCGACCACGGTGAGTCCGCGGGTGTTCGCCTCCTCGATCACATCGGGAGCCACCCCATGACTGCGGATGATCAGAGTCCCCTCACCCACCTCATCGAGGGTCTCGGCGACCTGTACGCCCTGTTCTTGGAGCGAGGCGACCGCCTGGGGATTGTGGATCAGCGGACCGAACGAGTGGACCTCGCTGGCCTCTTCGGCGGAGAGCTGGGCGAGCTTGAGCGCACGCTCGACCCCGTAGCAGACACCGGCATAGCGCGCGATCTTTACTTCCATACCACTCTCCTCGGTCCTTCATCCTTCATGTGAGATCACATCCCCATTCAGCGCGCGGGCAAGGTCTCGCAGTTCATGGATCTGTTCCATGAGCACATCGGTGATGTGCTTGACTTTCTCTTTGCGTCTTCCCTCGAACTCGGCAGGATCGATGGGTGCACCGATCACTATGGTCACGCGCGGAAAGCGTGGAAGCTTGTTGCCTTCTACCATGATCTTCTCGGTTCCGGCGATACCGATGGGTATGACCGGTACTCCGATCCGTTGCGCCAGATAGGCAGCCCCGCCCAGCGCCTCTCCCATCTCGGCTGAGACCACCCCGTCCTTTTTGCGGGTGCCCTCAGGAAAGATCATGACCCACTCTCCGCCACGCAACAGATCACTGGCTTGCAAGATCATGGTGCGATCGGCGGTTCCCCGCTCGACGGGAAACGCACCGACCATATCGAGGAACCATCCCAGGAGTCGTCCTTTGGTACCTGAGACGTTATAAAGCTCGGACTTGGCCACAAAATGTGGCTGTTTGGGCAACTGGGAGCACCAGAGCATGACCGAATCGAGCATCGAGACATGGTTCGCACACAGTATAGCGCCTCCCTCACGCGGCAGGTTCTCTTTTCCTATCACCCGTACCCGCCATAAAAGCAGGAGTATGCGTGCCGGGACCGCTCTGATGAACCAGGCGAACGCCCAGTTGGGAGCCTCCGGTCCATAGAAGGGTTTTCCTCTGCGAAGGGCTGCGTCCATACCGTGATGCACCTATTCGCTTGCTTGTGCTTGACGAGCAAGCTCGACGATGAGATTGGTCACGTAGTCAATGGTCATCATGGTCGAATCGAGAGTGACTGCATCATCTGCGGCGACCAGAGGAGACACCGCTCGGCTCGAATCGTACTGATCGCGTGCGCGCAGGTCTTGGAGGACCCCCTCATAGGAGGAGTCGATGTCGCGTTCGAGGTTTTGGGCGGTGCGACGGCGGGCACGCTCCTCGGCGTTGGCCGTCAGAAATATCTTGACAGGCGCGTCGGGAAACACGACCGTTCCGATGTCGCGTCCTTCGACCACATAGTCACCTAGCTGGCTTATTTTTCGTTGTTGGTCGACCAAGGCTTTGCGCACCGATCGATGGGCCGATACCGGACTGACCGCTTTGTCGATCTCCGGTCTTCTGATCTCATCGGTAACTTCCTTTTGCGCAATGAATACACGTGAGGGAAGCGGTTCATCATCAGAGAACCCGAACTCGATCGGCTCGTTGCAGGCGATCACGCAGAGTTGCTCGCCGTCGTCGAAATCGATGCCCAGATCGCGTGCACGTACCGCGATCGCGCGATACATCGCACCCGTATCAAGATAGCGAAAGCCCAGCTTGTGGGCGGTGTTCTTCGCTATGGTCGACTTGCCTGAACCTGCCGGTCCGTCAATGGCGATTATCACGCGCGCTCCTTAATGCTTGATCGTCCCCTCATCCCTCAGCTGGGTACATGCCTCGATTATTCGGGTGGTCTCCTCTTCAGAGCCCACCCCGACACGCAGAGCCGGCACTTGGCCGAACCCGCGCACGATCACGCCCTTTTTGAGCAGCGCGTCGAACAGGTCGGGGGCATTGTCTGCCAAGATCCATACGAAGTTGGTCTGGGAAGGATAGTAAACGATATCGAGCTTATCGAAAGCCTGTTGGAGGCGCTGGCGCTGTTCGGCGTTGCCTTGAATGCGCTTGCGCAACTGCGTGCCATCACCCAGTGAGGCGATCGCCATCTGCTGGGCGACCGAGTTGACATTGAATGGTGCGCGTACCTTATCGAGGGCTTCGACCAGCGCTTGGGGCATGATGGCATACCCACAGCGGACCCCTGCCATACCATAGACCTTTGAGAAGGTCCGCAGCACGCATAGTGGTCTTACTCCGTCGAACCATCGAAGCGAATCGGGATAGTCGAAGTCGGTGACGAACTCGAAGTAGGCCTCGTCGGCTACCACCAAAACATCATCGGGCACCGATTCCATAAACGAGCTGAACGCCTCTTTCGAATACCATGTGCCGGTCGGATTGTTGGGGTTGCACAGTACAATCATCTTGGTCGAAGGTGTGATCGCCTCAAGGATAGCGTCAAGATCGAACTGCGCGCTCTTATCAAGCGGCACTTCAACAGCGGTCGCGCCGGTGAGTTGCGCCATCAAAGGATAGACGATAAATGATGGCCATCCGTAGATGATCTCATCACCAGGACCCAGTGTGGCATACGCAAGCAGTATCAGCAGCTCGTTGCTGCCATTACCGATCACCAGATTATCTGCTGCGACATCAAGATGAGCAGACAGCGCTGCTTTGAGGTCGACACATCCCCCATCGGGATAGCGGTTGACCTCACGCAAAGCCCTCTCACCTGCTTGTATCGCACTATCGAATGGTGGATAGGGACTCTCGTTGCTCGAGACCTTGACCAGATCTTCGGTTCCGGCGATGTCGCGAACCTGTTCTTCGCGCATACCGGGCACATAAGGTGCCATAGGATGCACATGGTCACGTATGAAATCATTCCAATCCATCATCGATAAAGGCTCTCTATTGATCGTGTCGTATGAGACGGATACTATTTAACGTCAAGTAATTCGACGTCGAAGATCAACGTCGAGTTGGGAGGGATCGTTCCAGCGGCACGCGAACCATATCCCATCTCGGGTGGGATGGTCAGTCTACGCTTTCCGCCGACCTTCATGCCGTCAAAGCCCGTATCCCAGCCCTTGATGACCTGGCCGGCACCGAGCGTGAACTCGAACGGCGTTCCACGGTCGACGGAACTATCGAATTTCGTCCCATCTTCAAGAGTGCCGGTGTAGTGCACCACAATGGTCTTTCCCGGTTCTGCTAACGCGCCATTACCAAGAGTGATATCCTCGATCTTCATACCATCCACCTCACTTGTCGAACCTACATCGTCACCTGCATTGTTACCACAGCCCACAAGGAGCAGGGTAAGTACAACTATCGCCACAACGAAGAGTAATCGCTTCACAACTCAAACCTTTCTCTCATTGATGTAATCAATCATAACGTAAGAGAACTACTTGTGATGATGAGTTGCGACCGTATCCTTGGTCATGACACAAGCCTGTGATCTTATCGGTTTTTCAAATCTTCGTTTACTTACGCAAGTACGTTTTGAAGTACTTGGTGATACACTAGAAAAAATCAATACCTTATTATGCTCGAAATACGAAAGGAATCTCCATGGCTGTCTATCAGGATAAAGCAAAAGATAGAGTTAGGACCACTCTTCCAAAGATGAGAAGAATAATTGATCGAGGAATCGAGAATAATATCAAAGAAGCTGATACAAGGCAGGTTGTTACACGTGTTGTGAGCGACATGCTCGGGTGGGATGAGTTTGATAACCTCACTGCCGAGCAAGCGATCAGTGGAGGCTTCGCTGATTTTGTTATTCAAAAGGAAAACTCAAAGAATGAGATGGAGAAACTTGCAGTCATTGAGGTGAAATCACTTGGGACAAAACTCAATGAGAATCATCTGAGACAAGCTCGTGGATATGCAATGGACGAAGGAATTGAATTTATCCTTCT
>WQXV01000003.1 GCA_009781565.1 Actinomycetes bacterium | reverse complement strand
GCCATGCGCCTCGAGCACATCGAGCATCAGCTCCGCGTCTTTATGCCGACGCACCAATATGGTCATGTCCGTCCAAGCGATACCATGTTCATGAAGCAGTTCGAGATGCGCCGCGATCGTGTTCGCTTCGGTCTGGGCCTTCATTTCAGCACTGCCCTCACCGCAACGATCGATACCTACGATCGTCACCGGGGAGGTCGCTTCAGGAAGCGTGATATCGTTCTCGCCCACCTCTCTTCCCAATGAGAGCTTCTGCATTTGGTCGCCGAGCATCTGATTGTGTGCACAGAATTCATTGGCGAAATCCAAAACGGCCGCAGTCGAGCGATAGTTGATCGACAGGGGTACGACCTGTGTCGTCTCATCGCGATCCCAGATCTGATCAAGTGATGAGATGAGTGAGACATCGGCTCCGTTGAAACCGAAGATCGACTGTTTTGAATCACCGACGAGACACATATTGTCGTCAGCGAGCAGATCGATGATGTCGTAAATGAAAGGATTGGTGTCTTGGAACTCGTCGATCAGCAGATAGTGAAACTGCTCTCGATAGCTTTCGCGAACATGCTTGTTGTTCTTGATAAGCTCGTAGGCACGAGCCAACAGATCGTTGAAATCCATCAGTGCGTTGTGCTTCTTTTCCTGTTGATAGATCTCATCGAAACGCCGGGCTAGCTCGATAGTGATCTTTGCCTGCAAGATGCTGTCTTGCTTATCATCGCTCTGGTTCGGATCAAAGGGCTGGCTTTCCACATCATCACTGCTCAAACCCGCACGCGCACATTGTTCCAAGATGCCCTTGATCTGCTTAGCGATGGTCCTCTTATCCGAGCCTGCAAGCACCAAGTGGGCATAGAGCGTCTCCGCTGTGGCCTTCGCTATCCCACGATCGATCTGTTTATCCGATTGTGTCTTGAGTTGTTCGAGATCGAGCAGCGGAGTCGGTTTTTTTGCATCCCCGACCGAGATCTGCTTGATGACACTATCAAGAATATCTTCTTGCATCTGTTTTGCTTGATCAGCATCAAGCTGGACGAAGTTCGGGTCGATATCGAGATCGAGGGCATGTGCGCGGATGATGCGTGCACAGAATGCATGGATGGTCGAGATCCAAGATTGATCCATGCTGCGTGCATGTGCCATCAGACGCTGGGCATCAAGAGGATCGAGATGATCATCATGCGCCGCGCGTCGCAGGCGGTCTTGGATGCGGGCACGCAACTCGGCTGCCGCTGCATCGGTATAGGTGATCGCCAAGATGTTACGCGGACTTGTCTGGGAATCCTTTTGCAGGGTGTAGACATAGCGTTCGGTCAGAGTATGCGTCTTACCGGTTCCGGCTCCTGCATTGACCAGGATATTGCGGTCGAGTGTGGTAATCACCTTTCTTTGATCATTATTGATCCTTTTCACATCACCACGACTTTTCTTTGCGTTGCGGGCAACGCCCTCTCGGACAATAGGTGCAGATATAGTTCTGGTCGGGATCGCGATGAGGCAGCGCAACAACGCCTTGCTGGATACCCCTGATCGCTTCACGTGCGAGCTTCTCGATCATTTCAAGCTGTGCTGCGAAGACCTCATGCTCCTCAGGTTTGAGCTTTAGGTTGCGCACATCCATCGATACCTTGGACTTGTCACTGAGATGGCTCATTCCTCCCGTCCTATAGGACCGATAGATGAGCGCTGCGGGTTGACGGTCTGCCAGTATTGAGGCAAGCGGATGGCCTTCGCGCGCAGCAAGCTGCCTGAGTGCGAGTAGGTAAAGTCCTACTTGAAGGTCGCGATCGAGAATCATCTTATCGCCACCTTTACCGACCGAACTCTTGTAGTCGGTGATCACAAAGTACTCATCAGCCACATCGATGCGATCCACGGTACCGGTGATCGGCACCTTCTCTATTACCACTTTATCATCAGATCTGATCTTGGTCTCAAAAAGTGTTGGCTCTACCCGAGATTCGAGACGTAGGTTCATCTTCGGCTCATCTTCAAGGATCTTTTTGACGAACAGCCCAATACGAAGAAACTCATCGGGATGGTCTGTCTTGAGACGCTGATAATCCTCGTTCTCATAGGAGCCGATAACTTCATCGGCCAGCGCCAATATCTGGGGCAAGGACTCATCGGTCACCGCTCCGAACCCTTGCTGGGTCCAGCGGGTGAAGATGCGCTCCAAGAGTGCATGCACGTAGATCCCGCTATCGCGCGCATCATGATCTCGATCGAACTCCTCACCACCGATAAAGCTCGAGAGGAACCAACGATAGGGGCATTGAGCATACTGCTCGATCTCGGTCACGCGCAATGATTGTTCTTTGTACGACATACTGATGGTGTGGGCCCCACGTTCGGAGATAGCGACTGTGCCTATGATATCGATAGACCCTTCATCAAGATTGAGCGCCTGCATGACCCGCTTGTCATCCCACTGGATCTTCTCACTATCTTTGGCCAAGATCTCAAGGGTATCCTTGAATGTTTGATCACCTGATTGGAACTGAGCGACCACCTCTTCAAGGAAACTAGAAGGTTGGAGCTCTTGGCCCTCGTTGTCGTGCGTTTGATAGATGATGCTGAGATGCTTTTGGGGTGAGCGCAACAAAGAAGCCTCGTAGTAGCGATTTCGTGACGAGAGGGCATCTTCGATGTACTGCTCGGATTTGTTGGCGTAGCGCCCCACCCCCAGATGATTCAGGATCTGTTCAGAGCCACTCAGATCGGTCATGCCCTCAAATGATCTGCTATCGGTACCTGCAACGATCACGGCATCATAGAGCAGGCCGTCGATCCTGCGCGGTGTCGTAAGGACCACATCGCGGGTCCCATACACCGGATTGATCTGCACGTTGACCCCGGCCAACGCGCCCAGTAGAGTCATGGGACTTACCCGATTATCCTCAAGCTGTGCAAGCTCATCGAGCACGATGCTGATAGCGCGATACGCAGCCAAGGACACCACATACTGGAATGAGGAGGACAAAAAGCCTTTGATGCCTTGTGCCAGCATGCCATCAAGTATTTCCTGCCACGCATGAAGGGTCCCGCCACGCGCAACTGAGCTGAGGCTTTCACTGATAGGATGGGACAAGTCCGACTCGCTACTCACCCATCTCGTCATCTTGTCAAGCACCTTTCCCGGATCGCATTCGTGCACAGGTGGTGTAGTGCGCAAAGAGCGATCGAATGCAATCGCATCATGGATGGTCCAGTCGCTGAAAGGCGAACTCGTGAAGGAGAATATGGTTGCTGCATCAAGCTCTGAGGACATCAATGTGAGCAGAGAATGAAAAGCTATCCCGAACTCGGTCGCCGATAGAGGCAGCTCCGTATCGAACTGGTAGGCGATTGAATGGCGCTCAAGTTCACGTACCAGACGGGGGGTATGATCTTTCAAGTTGGGCAATACCACAGCAATGCGGCGCATACCGTCAGCTTTTTGGAGCGTCTGTATGTTGGAGACGATTGAGACGATCTGTGCGGTATCGCCTGCTGCAAGCTGAAAGGATATCTCTCGAGGAGTTGCGATGATCGATTCCTTTTTCAAACCATAGAACTGCGAAGCGAGTTCTCTCAGTACTTTATTCTGCTGTGCTTCACCAGCATCCAGCTTAGCTTCAGGATCGGATAGTGCCGCTGCATCGTGATCGGAGGGCGTCGCCCCACTACCTACATCTGCCTCCTCCATATCCCTGGACTCTGCGTGGATCTGATCTCTTACTTGTAGTACATTCTCCCGCGTGAGAGAGCCTGCCTCGCCCACCCCAAGCACAGAGATCGTCGTCAGCGGTACCAGGCAGTGAAGCAGGGTGATCTGTATATTGGTCAGATCGCTGAAGCCGTACAGGACCACCGTCTCGTCGAACGATGCGAGATGAGCACAGAGATAAGAGACGATCTCTCCGGTATCGATAAAGCCATCGGCAGTGATCTTTTTCTGATACTGTTGTGCGATCCGCTCCACCATACGAACAGTCTCATAGGTTGAGGAGGTGCGCACCGATCCCATCCCGATGATCGCACAGACCGATTCAAGCACGCTTTTGCCTGAGACGGAGGTCAGGATAGGGGGAAGTGGTGTGTCGATCTCATCAAGTATGCGACTGAGATAGATCCTTCTCTGCACCTCGTCGATCTGCCTTCTTCCATCACCGTAGCGTATCCACAGATCGGCGATCCATCGATCGAATGTCGTCAGTTTCAGTGAGCGATCCAATCTCTGCTGCACATACTGCTCATGAGCGAGCAGGTGCCCCAGCATGGTCTGAATAGCGGTGGTTCGGCACAACACGACGACCGGTTGCCTAGACTGGTCTTTGAGATGTACCAGCTGCTTGACCAGCACACTTTGGTCTGACGCGAGGATGACTTCTATCGGCATGGTTCTATTCCAATGTTTCACGTGGAACTATTTTGAAGCCATGATATTGAAAATACGTAACAGATCGTCCTCATCGCTGAATTCGATCTCGATCTTGTTCTTATTGCGCGTGCGCCTCACACTTACACTGGCATTCAGCAGTCTGCGAAGCCGACGTGCGACGTTGCGGAATGACTTCGGTGATACGGGTCGAGCTGATTTCGGTAGTGCTCCACCCGTATAGAGGCGCGCAATCGTCTCGATCTCACGGACGGATAGGTTCTCGTCAGCCGCTTTTTGAGCCAATCGCATCTTCCCTTCATCATCCTTGACACTCAGGATCGCACGTGCCGCGCCCGCACTCAACTGTCCTCGAAATACCATCTCTTGGATCTCTTGAGGTAGATCGAGTAGACGCATAGTGTTGGTGATCGATACTCGTGACTTACCGAGGCGTTTTGCGACCGCAGCTTGGGTCATCCCATAGGTCATCAAAAGACTGCGATAGCCATAAGCTGCTTCGATGGGGTTGAGATCATCGCGTTGAAGGTTTTCAACCAGGGCGATTTCGACCGCTTCCTGATCGTTTTTGGTCAGTATGCGCACCGGGATCTTGTCCATATCGGCATCCATGCACGCACGCCAGCGGCGTTCCCCCGCGATGATCTGGTATTTGTCGCCCATCGGGCGCACAACGATCGGCTGCAATAGACCGTGGTTCTTGATCGATGCCGTAAGCTCTGCGAGCTTTTCTTCATCGAAGTCCGAACGTGGCTGTTTTGCGTTGGGCTCGATCAGATCGATCGAAAGCTCGTCGACTGCGCTCGTAACTACAGTCTCTTCGACCGGGCCGGTCGATATCAGAGAAGCAAGACCTCTTCCCAAACCTGATTTGTTAGCCACGTTGCATCACTTCCTTCGCGAGCGCGCGATAAGCATCCGCGCCCTTTCCTTTGGGGGTATATTGCAGTATTGATTGACCATAGCTGGGAGCTTCAGAGAGCCGGACCGTACGGGGAATATAGGTCGAGAATACGATGTCTCCGAAGTAATCCTCGACTTCTTGTACCACCTGCTGAGTGAGCTTCATACGCCGATCATACATCGTCATCAAGACCCCGAAGACATCCAGGTCAGGGTTGAGGTGGGTCTTTACCAGACGCATCGAATCGAGCAGTTTCGACAAGCCTTCCAGCGCGTAGTACTCACATTGGAGCGGAATGAGCAGGCCATCAGCTGCAGTCAACGCATTGATGGTGAGAAGTCCCAGCGAGGGAGCACAATCGATTAGTATGTAATCATAGTGATCGCGTATCGGCTCGATCATCGAGCGCAAGCGCATCTCGCGGCTGATCACGTTGACCAGCTCGACTTCGGCTCCGGCAAGTTGGATGGCCGATGGAACAATGTGGACGTTCTCCTCACCGACCGGTTCAGCAAGCTCATCGAGTGAGCATTCACCTAACAATGCATCGTAGACACAACGTTCGCGTTGGTTCTTGTTCACGCCGAACCCAGAGGTCGAGTTGGCCTGAGGATCCAGATCGATAAGCAGCACTTTCTTTCCCAGCTCTCCCAAAGCTGCCGCTAGGTTGACTGCGGTCGTGGACTTACCGACCCCGCCTTTTTGATTCACGATAGCTAAGACCTTGGGCTGGGGTGTCACTGCTTCATAATCCATGGCACTCCCTTCTCTTTGTGCGCTGATTCGCGCCAGGCATCTCGCAGTGAGATGGTCGGTATTATCTCAGGGGTCGCTTCTGCGCCACACCGACACGCCGAGGTAGATCTCGACGTGGTTGCGCGACCTTAACGTATTCTACTATACACCGGGTTCTCTCATCGCCTTCTACGGTATAGTTGCGAATCTGTTTCCGAATCAGGCCGCATTGCTCGGCTGCAACGTCACCTGCAGCTATCTCTTCCTCAGAGAGTTGCGCTTTCATACACAAGCACACTCCTCCCTGCATCAGAAGGGGGCTTGCCAGTTCTACGATACTGCTCAGTTCACTGAGGGCGCGCGCCGTCACGATCGCATAGTGCTCAGGTTGTTGAAGCGCCAACTCCTCTGCGCGCATTCCTACTGACCGAATAGAGTGAAACCGCTTGTCACTGCGCAAGAAATCCTCCAGCGCATGTGCTTTCTTTTGTACCGAATCAAGACAGACCGTCTCGCGCCCACTCACTACCCCTAACGGAACGCCAGGAAATCCCCCACCTGATCCGATATCGAGCAAGGCTCCCTCCGGAGCAGCTTCAACTTCAGGAAAGAGCGCGAGAGAATCAAGGACATGGAGACGCCACGCCTGGTCCCGATCGGTTATTGCGGTCAGATTGTGGGTCTTGTTAGTATGAAGTACCCACTGCAGGTGATCTCGCAGCAGCTCCTCTTGTTTATGTTCCACGTGAAACATCTGCCAAAAATCCCCGTTCCATGAAGTCTTGGCAGTACTTTATTCGACAGGCAGGACCACCACATGACGATAGGATCCCGAACCCTCGCTCGTTGTGGTAACGCCGCGCACCTCACGCAGTGCCATGTGGACCTGACGACGCTCCGCTGGAGTCATCGGTTTGAGCGAGACAGGCCGGCCACCCTCACGAACACGCTCCACCACGCGCTGTGCTATCTCAATGACGCGCTGTTTGCGGCGATGCTTATAACCCTCGACATCGACGGTGATGGGGAAGAATACGTGACTTCGCCGAGAAGCGATCGCTGATACCACAACCTGCAAGGCCTCTGCGGTCCTTCCATGTCTACCAATGAGGATGTTGAGATCTTCTCCCACTATATCGAGGATCAGCTCCCCTTCATCACCCTCATACTCTTCGATATTGAATCCTTCGACCGGGAAGAACGCCAGCACCTCATTGATGGTTGCGATTGCGGCGTCTGCCAACGCATCTATCTCCTCATCGGTGGTCTCGGTCAGAGCGGGTCGCCCTGAATCCTTCGGAGTGACCGACTGTTCTTCGACGGTTTCTTCAACTGTTCCTTCAACGGTTTCTTCAGCACCCTCTTCGAGAGGTGCTTCTTCAAGTGCAAGCTCATCTTGAGCAGGAGGTAAGCTCTCCTCGACTATCTCCTCTGCTTCAACAGGTTCGTTGCTGGTGATCATCGCGTCATCCATGTGCTGTGCTCCTTTTATTTCTTGTTGCCTTTTTTCGTTGGTCTTTTCGCCGCCTTTTTCGGTAACGCCTTGATCGGCTCTTCCTCAGTTCCCTCAAGTGCTTTTTCCAAAGACCGTTGGGTGAACCACTGCTGCGCGATACCGATGAACGAGGAGGTATCCCAGTAGAGCAGCACACCTGCCGGTACCGTCCATCCAATATAGAGCATGAGCGGCATCATATAGAGGCTCGTCATCTTTTGGGTCTTTTCCGCTTTCATGATCATCTGCGGCAGATACATACTGACCGCAAACAGGGCAAGCAGGATGAAATAGGGGATCGATGCCATGAATCCTTTGCCCCCATCAAAGACCTGATTGGCGCTCAACATAAGATCGGGAATGATGCTGTAGAACCTTCCAACGCCCTCTGGACCCGCTGTTGAGGCCAAATAGTGAGCAAGCGGTCCTCCGGCTGCCTTCTCAGTGATCGGCGCGAGCATCTGGTAGAGCGCGACAAATATCGGCATCTGCAAAAGCATCGGAAGACAGCTCGCGAAAGGATTCACCTTGTGCTCGGCATAGAGCTCGGCAAGCTTCTGCTGTTGCAACTCCTTATCATCGGCGTACTCTTCTTGGATCTCTTTCATCAGTGGCTGGATCTTTTGCATCTCATGCATCGACTTGGTCTGTTTGACCATCAATGGGGTCATCAACAGACGAATGATGATGGTAAAGACGATGATGGCAAGACCCCAGTCACCGACCACATAATAGATTTGTCGCAGCAGTGTGAACAGCAGCTCGACAAATGACGACCATCCTGGCATTATCTGACTCCTCATCTATCGCTCGGGAACCGGGTCGTACCCTCCATGGCTCCACGGGTTACAACGTATGATGCGCTTGATCGCCAACCAACCTCCGCGCACAACTCCAAACCGCTCGACGGCAGTCACGGCATACACCGAGCAGGTTGGATAGTACTTGCAGGTTGGTGGAAAAAGGGGAGAGATGACCTGCTGATACCCCCGTATCAGTATCACCACGATTCTGCGTGGCAACTGTTTCATTGTAACAGTCCTTCGCGCAAAAGCAGTTCATCGAGTGCACAGGCGATGTCGCGTGCACTATGATCGGTGATCTTCTTTTTGGCGACCAGCAAGACATGGTAGCGGGAAGGCTCGTGTTCCTTAAGCTGCCATGCAGCACGCAGTTTACGCTTTGCGGCATTGCGCCAGACTGCGTTGCCGTTCTTTTTGCCCGCAATATAGGCCACTCTACCGGTGTTCATCATGTCGGTGGTCGATCCATCATCCACGATTTTTTGATAGAAAAGAGTGAAAAAGGGGGTTGCCACGCAACTCCCTTCTTTCATGATCGAACCGATCTCTTGTGAAGATTTAATGACCGCGGTCATCAGGCAGACAGACTACGGCGTCCCTTGCGTCGACGAGCCGCCAGGACCGAACGTCCACCGGCGCTTGACATGCGATTACGGAAGCCATGCCTCTTCGCACGCTTACGTCTGTTTGGTTGATATGTTCTCTTTGGCACTATTCCTCCTCTTGCTGTCTTGCTTTTGCAAGGCACTCAATTCTAGAGTGAGTATGCATACCTGTCAAATACAATTTTCAAGCAGGTGTGAGGCTGAACACTCCCGGCACCCTCAAAGAGGTATCGGACAATCTGTGGAAACTGTGGAAAACGCAGATGGAGCCGGTGAAAACTACTGTGGAAAACATGGAAACCTCACATGTGTGAAAAAAAGATGAGGTGGGAGCTCAAATTACTGCTACTATGAGATTCCCTTTTGTAACTTGACAGGACGATATCTTGAGTGTGTATCACTTTCGCTTGTTTCCGCATAGTTTCCCACAAGTTTTCACCAGTTGTGGAAAACATGGAAACCGCAGATAAAATACTGCGAACACGGGTTCGCCTGCGGAAAAAGGCAGGTCGCGCTGAAAAGATATCTCCTTATGGAACGCAAAAAGTTATCTACAGCTGTGGATAATAGTGTGGATTACGTCGGTTTGTAGGAAAGAGTTTGGAAAGTGGCTTTACCCCATATTCAACATGAGGAAGAGATGTCGACGCGTCAAGCGCCGGCTCTCACGGTGGCGACCAACCTTGATTATTCGCAAGAGGGCGCACGCCACATACAACCAAATGAGCGCCTCTCTCGCATCGCTGTGTATGAAGATCGCGCGTTCGCTCCTCGTATTATCGAGATCCCTTATAGTGACGCGCTCGAGACGATCGGCGCTCTAGCAGCTACCACCCATACCCAGGTGACTAATCTGGGAGGTACCTTTCCCTACCGCATCATCATGGAAGCTTGTGAAAACCTTATTCATGCTGATTTTCAAGGAGTGGTCATCTCGATCTTCGATCAAGGAAATACTTTGGTGATCAGCGACCAGGGGCCCGGGATCTCACATCCAGCATTCGCACGCAATGCGGGATTTTCCAGTGCGACACCTGAGATGAAAGCGATCATCCGCGGGGTAGGCGCTGGTTTTACCATCATTAGAGAATACCTCGATAGTGTCGGAGGATCCCTTCGTCTTGACTCGAATATCGGGTGTGGAACCGTTTTGACCCTCTCCCAAAAACCGATCATTAAAAGTGCTTATTCGTATGAATCAACTTTAGGTGAACAGGGCGGTCTGACCCGAAGCGATAGCTTCATACCACCGACCCCATCACTTCCCGCTTTCACCCTCAACGCTCGTCAAAAAGATGTGTTGGGTGTGTTACTCAAGTTTGAATACGTGGGACCCCAGCTGGTCTCCCAAACCCTTGATATTGGATTGGCGACTGCTCACCGCGACCTCAAAGTGCTTGAGGAACACGGGTTGGTGCGGCGCAACGAGAACAAGAAAAGCACGTTGACCGATGTGGGATTTGAATACGTCGACTACCTCTCAGGATTGTAATATGTGCGCTAATGATCCCCTTATTCAACAATCACTTCACGTCACACCTCGCCCTTATGCCCGCAAAGGATCGGGGAGTATAATGAGCTCCCCCCATCTTGAAAAATCATATAAGTTTTGCTTCGAATGCCAGAAAGAGAGAGGTAATGTCTGAGTCCGCTGTGGCGGTTTTGCCCGCATATAATTTCGTCGACGATGAAGTGATCAACAAGAACACCTTATGGGATGATCTTTGTGAACGCCTTGAACAGGATCTGGGGGCGGCGCGTATGGCCAGCACCTTCTCGCGTGCGGTCCCGCTCGGCATCACCGATGAGGGCGAGTTCATCATTGGGGTACCCAACGCGTTCAACCACAAATTGATCACTACGATGCATTTGGCGGACATGAATGCCCTGGTCAACGAGGTTTCGGGATACGACGAGCTTACGTGCACCGTCGTGCTCGACCCTGATCTTGCACCTGTCGCCGAACCTGAAACATCACTTGATGATCTTGAGTTGGAATCTTTTGGCACCGGCCACACTGCGATCAAAAGAGGTAGCGATACCCCCTTTGACCCGAAGTTCACCTTCGACTCGTTTATCGTGGGCGAGTCCAATGATCTTGCTTATAGTGCTTCGCTCGCAGTCGCTGAGTCTCCTGGTTTAAAGTACAACCCCCTCTTTATTTGGGGTGGGCCAGGCTTAGGAAAGACCCATTTGCTCCAAGCTATCGGATCCTATATTGAGCAGTGCTACCCCAATAAGAAGATCACCTATACCACCTTGGAGGAGTTGCTCAACAAATATATCGACGCGGTCACGGTCAAGACGGTCGATATCAATTGGCTGCGCAATGAGTATCGGACCACCGACGTGCTCATCATCGATGATATCCAGTCATTGATCGGTAAAGAGGCCACCTCGGATTTCTTTTTCCATACCTTCAATAGTTTGAAGCTTCAAAGAAAACAGATTGTGATCGCGTCGGATCGTTCACCTGATGAACTGGATTTGGAAGAACGCCTCACCTCCCGGTTCAAATCAGGGATGCAAGCTGATATCCAGCTTCCTTCCTATGAGGTGCGCCACGCGATCTTGCGCCAATACATCAAGACGCTCAACATCGAGTTCGACCCTGAGGCGATCTCCTATATCGCCGAGCGCTCATCGGGTAACATCCGTGAGATGGAAGGGGTGGGGACCCGGGTCAGCGCACTGGCTGAACTACGGGGTAAAGATGTGGTCGATCTTGAGTTTGTCGAGGACGCGACTTCCGGACTCTTCCCTGACCCGGCCAACAAACCAGTCTCGGTCGACACGATCATTGGGGAGACCGCAAAATATTATCATCTCCAAAAAGGTGATCTGATCGGTGCTAACCGAAAACAAGACATTGTTCATGCCCGCCATGTTGCGATGTATCTTAGCCAGGAGATGACCGACTCATCCCTTCCGGCGATCGGCAAGGCGTTTGGTGGAAAAGACCACACCTCCGTTCTGCACGCGGTCAACAAGATCCGCAAAAAGATGAGTGAAGAGCGTGAGTTATTCAGTCAGATCCAGATGTTGACCAACCAGATCAACAAAAGGGTGATCTAGGGTGATTAACCTGTGGAAACAAAAGGGGATATCTCTTTTCTTATCTTGTTTTCCCAAATCTTTGGGGATACTGGGGAAAAAGAATCATTATTTTCCCCAAGGTTATCCTGATGGACACACCGTGCTTGATAGGGGTGTTGGTGGGTTTTCCACCTTTCCACAACCCTTATTAGTGTTATTGTTGGTTTTATAAAAAAGTAAGGAGTAGTATGAAACTCAACATCTCAAAAACCGAACTTGCTGCCGCTCTCGCGATCGTATCGAAGGCGACCTCGAACCGACCTACTGTTCCCATTTTGTCCGGTATATTGATCAAGGCATACGATGGGCAGATCCAATTTTTCAGCACTGATCTCGAGACGTCGATAAAGACGACGGCCGCTGGTCTTATTGAGGAGGAGGGAAGCGTGGTGGTACCCGCAAAACTCTTCGGCGACATCATCCGCTCTCTTCCTGATGTATCGGTCCTTTTGGAGATGAGTGGGCAGCTCCTTACGGTCAAAGCTCACCAATCCAATTTCACCCTCCGTACCCTACCTGCTGAGGATTTTGTCAAATTCCCCGATATTGAAGGAGTTGAAAGTATCACACTGCCCGCCGCTGAACTTGCCGAGATGACCAAAAAAGTCAGCAGGGTGGTGGGTCGCGATGAGACGCGTGCGGTATTGACCGGGATCCTCCTCCAGATCGACGGGGGGACCATCAAAATGGTCGCCACCGACAGCTACCGGTTGGCTATTGTTGAAAAAACAAGCGAGAACTCCGCTTCGACCCAAAGCTTTGAGGCTCTCATTCCCGGCAAAGCCCTTGATGATGTCACGAAAATGGTAGGTAAGAACGACGATATAGAGATAACCCTTACCACGAACCAAGTGCGCTTCATCTTTGGCAATACCACTTATATCACCCGAAGGATCGAGGGGACCTATCCCAACTACCAAAATCTGCTCCCTAGCGACTGCGCACTCAAAGTCGAACTTTCGACCGAGGAGGTCGCTGAAGCCACCAAACGGGCGGCACTCATGGCGGCTAACAGCACCGCGTTGAAAATGTCAGTGTCAGTCGAGGACCAAGCATTAGTGATCACTGCACAGTCTGCCGATCAAGGCGATGCTGAAGAGGTCATCATGGCCAAAGCTGAAGGGGAGGACCGCGAGATCTCAGCTAACCCCACCTATCTCCTCGATGGGCTCTCGGTCATCTCTGATGATTTCATCACCCTTGAGCTCCAAGAGGCGATGAAACCAGGGGTCTTCCGTAGTGTCGAGGATGGATATCTCTACCTCTTCATGCCGGTGCGCCCCTCCTAGACGTGTCGTTTCGGATAACACAACTTCACCTCAAGAGGTTTCGAAACCACATCGATAGTTCCTATGAGATCGACCCTAATCTCACCCTTTTGTGGGGAGAGAACGCGGTAGGTAAGACCAGTATTATCGAAGCTATCCAACTATTGTGTGAGGGATCTTCATTTCGAAAACCCACACTGGTCGAGATGATCCACCACGACCACACTGAGGGAAAGATCTCTCTTGATGCCCGTAGCGACCAAAAGGGAGTCGAGAGACAACGCACCGTCGAGCTCCATCTCACACCCCCCAAGAGGAACTTTACAGTAAACAGTAAAAAAGTCTCGGTGGCCGAGGGTATCACCGGGGAGATCCCCGTCGTGGTGTTCACCCCCGATCACCTCAAACTCATCAAAGACTCAGCAAGTAGACGTCGCGAGGAGATCGAGGGGATCGGCCGGCAGCTCTCAAAGAACTATATGAGGCTTTCCAAAGAGTACCTCAAGACCCTCAAGGGGCGGAACAGGCTGTTGGCTGAAGGGTTGAGCAGAGATCCCGCATTCGATGCGTGGACAGAACAGCTGGTCACACTCGGTGCCGCTCTTTACCAACATCGCGTCAAACTCCTCGAGCGGCTTGGAACCCTTACCAAGGAGCAGCATGCAGATCTCGACGCGACCTGCGATCTTGAAACAACTTATGTGAACAACTGGGGAGCACGACCCGAAGCTGATAGAGCGGAGCTGGAAGAGGCGTTCTTTGATGTGTTGGCCCAACAGACAGCTTATGAGATGGCGCGCAAGACCACCGTTGTCGGTCCCCACCGAGATGATATCGTCTTCCTTCTTGATGGGCATGACGCGCGCGCGTTCGGATCCCAAGGGCAACAACGCACCATCGCGTTGTCATGGAAGCTGGCGCAGATCGACCTTATTAGAGAGTTGCGCGGGACCGATCCCGTACTCTTACTCGACGATGTGATGAGCGAGCTGGACCAAGCGCGCCGAGACGCGTTGGTCGCCAAAGTGGGAGAGGATTCCCAGACCATCATAACCACCACCAATATCCACTATTTCGACCCCTCACTGATACGGCGTGCGCACCTCATCGAGATAACCAAAAAAGGGGGAGAGAATGACCGACAATGACGACCTTGACACACGGTCGAACATGCATCCTTTCAACCTCGAATTATCCTCTCTCCTCAGCGATTTGGATCGCGATGGAACACGCCTTTCATCCCAAACCATGATCATGCGCGGTTTTAGAGAAATCGCAGGTCAGACAGTAAGTGAGCACACCCGCTCCATCCACTTTAGCCAAGGGGTGGTGACCGCGGTGATGGACTCGGGTATATGGGCCCAAGAACTCTCATTTCTCGCTGATGAATATCGTGTGAAACTCAATGATCTTCTAGGTGGCGAAGTCGTAACGGTAGTCAAGTTTCGTACCCGCCTCATGAGATAATAAACACAGGTAAAAAAGCGCGAAATCACGCTTCTCCCGCCCCAAGGGAGCTCGTGGGTTGCGGCCAAAAAACAAGGAGAAATCGTGGCAAAAAAGAGCGAACCCTCGTATGACGCCAAAGACATACAAGTACTAGAAGGGCTCGAAGCCGTTCGCAAACGTCCCGGGATGTATATCGCGACGACCGGCATTCAAGGGCTCCATCATCTGGTCTATGAGATCGTCGATAACAGTGTCGATGAAGCACTTGCTGGCTACTGCACTGTCATCGATGTGACCATCAACAAAGACGGCAGTGTGACTGTGACCGACAACGGGCGTGGCATCCCGGTGGAGCGTCATCCCAAATTGCGAAAACCGACCGTTGAGGTGGTCTTGACCACCCTGCATGCGGGAGGGAAATTCGGTGGAGAGGGCTACAAGGTATCAGGGGGGCTGCACGGCGTAGGCTCCTCGGTGGTCAATGCGCTCTCGACCCGTCTGATCGTCGAGGTCAAGCGCGATGGGAAGATCTGGTCCCAGGAATACCATCAAGGAAAACCGGTGACCAAGTTCGAGGCAGTCGGTAAAAGCAAGGCGACCGGCACCAAGATCACCTTCTGGCCCGACCCTGAGATATTCGAGACGGTCGATATCGACTACGATGTGATAAAGACCCACATGCGCGAGACCGCGTTTCTCAATCGCGACCTGCGCATCAATCTGACCGATCTGCGAGGTGATGAGCCGCGCAAGGATGAGTTCCGTTATGCGGGCGGTATCATCGACTTCGTCAAATACCTCTCCAAGAACAAGGAGACGATACACGCCAAACCGATCTATATCAGCGGCGAGGGCGATGAGGGCATGGTCGAGGTCGCGCTGCAGTGGAACACCGGTTATGCCGATACCACCCTGGCCTTTGCCAACAACATCAACACCGGGGAGGGCGGTACCCATCTCGAGGGATTTAAGAACGCACTGACCCGCACGATCAACGAGTACGCGCGGCGCCAGAACATCCTCAAGGAGAAGGATCCCAACCTCTCAGGTGAGGACATCCGCGAAGGACTGGTCGCCGTACTCTCGGTAAAGCTCCATGATCCCCAATTCGAGGGTCAGACCAAGACCAAGCTGGGTAACACCGAAATGCGCAGTTTCGTGCAGCAGGTGGTCACAGCGGGCCTCTCAGAGTATCTTGAGGAGCATCCACGACCGGCGAAACTCATCGTCGGCAAGGCATCACAGGCTGCCAAGGCACGGGCCGCGGCGCGCAAGGCGCGTGAGGCGTCGCGCAAAGATGCGCTACTCGGCGCCGGATCGCTTCCCGGCAAGCTGGCAGACTGCTCATTGACCGATCCTGCGCTCTCAGAGATCTACTTCGTCGAGGGCGACAGTGCCGGCGGCAGCGCCAAACAGGCGCGCGACCGCAGTTTCCAGGCTATCCTGCCCCTGCGTGGCAAGATTCTCAACGTCGAACGTGCCGGGCAGAGCCGCGCCTTTTCCAGCAAGGAGATCCAAGCGATGATAACCGCGATCGGCACCGGGGTCGGCGAGGAGTTCGACGCAGACAAAGTACGCTATCACCGCGCCATCATCATGACCGATGCCGATGTCGACGGCGCACACATACGCTGTCTGATCCTGACCTTTTTCTATCGCTTCATGCCCCAGATCATCGAGCAGGGCTATGTCTATATCGCACAGCCGCCGCTCTACAAACTGTCGGTGGGCAAGAAGAGTGAGTATCTCTACAGTGACGCGCAACTGACTGAGGCGACCGGTGAGCTGGGCAAGGACGAGAAGTATCGTATCCAGCGCTACAAAGGTCTGGGAGAGATGAATCCTGCCCAACTGTGGGAGACGACGATGGATCCCGCACGCCGCACCCTGCTACAGGTCACCATGGACGATGCGCTGCTGGCCGAAGAGACCTTCTCCGATCTGATGGGAGACCAGGTAGAGCCACGTAAAGAGTTCATCCAACGTCATGCAAAAGACGTTCGATTCCTCGATATCTAGACGAACATGACCTCTCTGATTAAGGACTGAAGATGGCAGACGACAAGAACTTGCACCTCGATATGAGCGGCACGACCTATGTGCCTATAGAGATCCACAAGGAGATGCGCTCGTCGTTCCTCGAATACGCGATGAGCGTCATCGTGGCGCGCGCTCTTCCCGATGTGCGCGATGGGCTCAAACCGGTGCATCGCCGTATCCTCTACGCGATGAACGAATCGGGGCTGACCCCTTCGAAGCCCTATAAGAAGTCGGCGTGGACCGTCGGAGAGGTCATCGGTAAATATCATCCTCACGGGGATGCAGCCGTCTATGACACCATGGTGCGTATGGCCCAGGACTTCAGTCTGCGCCAACCGCTGATCGATGGGCATGGCAACTTCGGATCGGTCGACGGCGACAGCCCTGCGGCAATGCGTTATACCGAGTCGCGCCTGCAAAAAGCAGCGCTCGAGCTGTTGCGCGACCTCGATAAGGAGACCGTCGATTTTGGACCCAACTATGATGAGTCGCTCCAAGAGCCCACGGTACTTCCGGCACGCTACCCCAACCTGCTCGTCAACGGATCGGCCGGTATCGCGGTCGGAATGGCCACCAATATCCCGCCCCATAACCTTGGCGAGGTCATCGACGCGACGATCCTGCTCATCGAGAACCCCGAGGCTACCGTTGATGACCTGCTCAAGGTACTGCCAGGTCCTGATTTTCCTACTGCAGGGCTGATCATGGGGCGTGACGGCATTCGTCAAGCCTACGAGACCGGTCGTGGCTCGATCATCATGCGTGGTCGTGCGCATATCGAGCAGACCAGCACCGGGCGCACCCGCATCATCATCACCGAGCTTCCCTACCAGGTCAACAAGGCAAAACTGGTCGAGAAGATCGCCGATCTGGTCCGCGAGAAGAAGCTGACCGAGATCAGCGCGCTGCGTGACGAGTCCGACCGCAAGGGAATGCGTATCGTCATCGAGCTCAAGCAGCAAGCGATCCCGCAGGTCGTGCTCAACAAGCTCTACAAGCACACCCAGCTCCAACAGAGTTTCGGGGTCATCAACCTGGCGCTGGTCAACGGTGTGCCGCACGTACTCACCCTTAAAGAGATATTGAACCACTACATCGATCACCAAAAAGAGGTCATCACACGCCGCACCGAGTTCGATCTGCGGCGGGCCAAGGAACGCGCCCATATCTTGGAGGGCTACATCATCGCTCTGGACAACATCGATGAGATCATCAAGATCATCAAGTCCAGCGACACCGACAAGGATGCCAAGAAGACTCTGATGAAGCGTTTCAAGCTGACCGAGGTGCAGACCGATGCCATACTCGAGATGAAGCTGCGTCGTCTGACCGGTCTGGAGCGTCACAAGATCGAGGATGAGCTGGCAGCACTGCATGAACGCATCGAGTACTATACGCGCGTGCTGGGCGACATCAACCTCGTTTTGGGCATCATCGTCGACGAGCTGAGAGAGATACGCAAGAAGTTCGCAGACAAGCGCCGCACCCAGATCACGAGCGCAGCAAAGGACCTCGATGTGGAGGATCTGATAGCCGAGGAGGACATGGTGGTCACCATCACCAAGGCAGGCTATGTCAAACGCCTTCCGGTGGCGACCTATCGTCAGCAAAAACGCGGCGGCAAGGGCATCGCGGGTGTCAACCTCAAGGACAACGACTTCGTCGAGCACCTCTTCATCGGCTCGACGCATGATTATGTGCTATTCTTCTCGACCAAAGGCAAGGTCTATCGTCTCAAGATACATGAGCTGCCGGTCGGCTCGCGCCATGCGCGCGGTACAGCGGCAGTCAACCTGCTTCCCTTCGAGCAGGGCGAGGAGATCGCAGCGGTCATCAACGCCAAGACCTTCCCCGAGGATGAATACCTGCTGTTCGCGACCGAGCGTGGCATGGTCAAGAAGACCAACATGGCTGCCTACGGACGCGTCCACGCAGGTGGTCTGATCGCGATCAACCTGCGTGAGGACGACCGCTTGATCTCGGTGCGCCGGGTGATCCCCGGTCAGAAGGTCGTGATGGTCGCCAGCTGCGGTAAGGCGATCGTGTGGGATGAGGCCGAAGCGCGCTCGATGGGCCGCGACACCATGGGTGTGCGTGGCATGAATATCAAGGACGAGGACGTCTTGGTCGGTATGGAGATCGTACCGCTCGACAGCGAGTTGCTCGTGGTGACCGAACGGGGTTATGGTAAACGAACCCCGGTCGCCGAATATCCCACCCATCATCGAGGGGGCAGTGGGGTCAAGACGATCATCATGACACCGAAGAAGGGTGCCCTCTCAGCGATGAAGATCGTCAACGAGGACCATGAGCTGATGTTGATCAGTGAAGAAGGAGTGGTCATCCGGGTCAAAGCCGCCGACATCTCCAAGTTGGGACGCGCGACCCAAGGTGTCAAGGTCATGAACGTCTCAGAGACCGACCGTGTCAGCGCGATCGCACGGGTCAGCGCGACCAAGAAGAAGCGCTCCAAGACCAGTGCCGAGGTCACCAAGGACGACGATCAGCTCACCTTGCTCGATGAGACCGAAGAAGACCTTGAGGATGCGCTGATCGATGAGGCGATCGCCGAAGAAGAGGCAGCTCAGCCGGCAGATACAGGCAGTAAGGAATAAACTGCGATGACCGAAGAGCAGGTGCAGCAGATCGCCACGCAGATCGACCAGATCGACCAGATCGAGATCGAGACTGAATCGACCGACCAGGTCGGGCCGATCGAAGTGGCAGATCAGGTCGAAGTGGTCGCCTTCGAAGGGGCCGCTCTGCCAAAACCTGATGAGGACCGACGTATCAAGCAGGCGTGGTGGTGGGCACTCGCCCTGGGTCTGCTTGGGCTCCTCGCGATCGCTGGGGTCTATCTCTATCTTGAATCACAGGTACCGACGATCGAGGTCGCAACGGTAGAGAAAAGCGCTTTGACCATCGAGGTGACCGGATCGGGCCAGATCGAGCCCGATGATCCGACCGACGTCTATTCAAAACAAGCAGGGATCGTCTCAGCGCTGCATGTCAGCGACGGACAGAAGGTGATCAAGGGCGCTCCCCTGATCGAGCTGGATCGCGCTCCACTGCAAGCGCAGCTCGTGCTCGCCGAAGGCAGCCTGGCGCAGGCACGCGCCGGTCTTGCTCAAGCTCAAAGTGGGGCGTTCTCCCGCTCTGAAGCGATCAATGCTGCCGTGCAAGGAGTCAACGCTGCCGAGGCAGGTCTGGCGACCGCCTATGAGATCAAAGTGCTTGCCGATCAAAGTGTGATCGACGCCCAGTACTTCCTCGATATACTCAAATCCTATCCCAACCCCGATCCCTTCGATATCATGCAGGCTGAAGGGGCGTTGGAGCAGGCCAGGGTGGGTCAGCAACAAGCGATCGGTGGTATTGCGGCAGCTGAAGGCTCAGTCGCAGCTGCACGTGGAGCACTGGCGCAAGCGCAATCAAGTGATCCCGATGCGGCGATCAGTGCGGCCAATGCCGCGATCGCAGCATCCGAAGAGCAGGTGGCACTGGCCCG
>WQXV01000002.1 GCA_009781565.1 Actinomycetes bacterium | reverse complement strand
CGGCCGTGAGTTCGCCAATGCGTTTTCCGAACTGATCGATCCGATCGACCAGCGTGAGCGCTTCGAAGCCCAGGCGCGCATGAAGGCTGCTGGGGACGATGAGGCGATGAGTGTGGATGAGGATTACCTACGTGCGCAAGAGTACGGGATGCCACCTGCAGGGGGTATGGGGATCGGCGTCGATCGCTTCGTCATGTTGCTCACCGACAGCGCCTCTATTCGCGACGTATTGCTCTTCCCGCAACTGAGACCCGAAGACATCACCTGACACGGCTTACCACGCGGGGTACGTCCCATGCTCAAACATACTCGCCGAACAGCTACAACGTTTATATGAGATTATCCGCGGCTGCGTAACTGCGCGTGTTCACCAGGTACCCAACAACCACTCCCCTGGGTCGCGGTTTTCCCTTATGCTCTCCGCGTCAGTACTTGCGCCGGCGAGGCCGAGATAGAGTAGCTGGCCTTCGATCGTCAAGGTGTGCACTGCGGTCTCGGTCCGATAGACACCGTCTGCGAGCGTCTCGACCAGTCCACTTCCCAACCATTTGGCATATGCCTCTTTACGCACCCACGCACGCGTGAAGCTCTCGTCATCGATGATGTCCTCCTGTTCGGTGGGCGAGAAGAGCAGCGTGATCGGCTTTTGTGGCATGGTGCGCAGCTTCTCGATATCGATGCCGATCTGATGGCGCGCGATCGCGACCACCAAGACATCTTTGGTATGGCTCGCACTCAGGTAGAGTGGAGGATCGGGTGATGGCGAGAACTGCGGTCGGCCTTGCTCATCGCTTATGAGCGTGATCGTGGTGTCATCGACACCGAACCGTCGCGCTCCAGCCCGTGCCAGATCAAGTTGGGCGACCCGCAGCGCGCGGCGCTTTGATGAAGGCGCAGCCTCCACGTACGCACGATCGCTCTCATCAAGAGATCCAAGACGTTGCTCCCACTGCACGAGCGCGTCGGAAGTGATCGGCGTGAAAAGTATCAACGGTATAATCATGGGTGTGATTATAACGAAACGAGGGAGGCATCGTGGCTGCAGACCATGACCGAGCCGAGCACGTGGATGAGGATAAACCGCTGATCATCATCGTGCAGGGTAGCCCGCGCAGCGATGGTAACAGCGCACTACTCGCGATCGAGGCGTTCAACGCGTGCGAAGCTGCGGAGTTCGAGGCGGTGATCGTCTCGTCGGCCGCCCTCATGAATGAGGCTGCGCGCTGCAACGGATGTCTGCACTGTGTAGCAACAGGGCAGTGTGTACACGACGATGAGGTCGGATTGTTCATCGATATGCTCGATGAGGCGTCGGGACTGATCTGGATCACCCCGATATATTTTGCATCCGTGCCTGCCTGCCTCAAGGAACTGATCGATCGCATGCAGGTGTTTTGGGCGCGCAGACAGCGTGATGAGGCTGTGGTGTTCGATCAGCGGAGGCCCGCTATCGCGCTTGTCGTCGGTAGTGGTGAGGACCCCTTCGGTACCGATGCGGTCACCATCCCGCTCAAAAGCGTCTCCCAAATGGCGGAGTTCGCTTTGGCTGAGCCGACCATACTGCTTGGGCTTGAAGATACCGACGCGTTGCTCCAAGAAGAGAATGTCGATCGTCTGAAAGAGGCACGCGCTTCGATCCTGGCTTTTGTCGCTGACGTCAAAGCGTGGGACGATGCCGAATAGGCTCTCTTCGCCACTGGCAAGTCCGAGCGCGACCATCGCGCGGCTCCAAGAGCTCGACCGCTTCACGAAAAAATCGTTGGGACAGCACTTTTTGATCAATGACCAGATCCTTGGGCACCTCCTCGATCTGGCAGACCTGCGAGCTGACGATACCGTCATCGAGGTCGGGCCTGGCATCGGGACACTGACCTTGGCATTGCAAGATCGCGTCGCCTTGGTGATCGCGATCGAATTCGATGAGGGGCTGATAGAGCCGCTTCGTGAGCTGAGCGCATCTAGGCCGGGCGGTGCCTCGATCGAGGTGATCGAGGCAGATGCCGCAAAGCTCCTGCGCGACCCTCCTGCCTTGCTTCTTGAAGGATCGACCAAGGTGGTCTCGAATCTGCCTTATCAGGTTGCAGCGACGGTCGTCTTGCGTGCGTTCGAGAACCTGCCTCTGATGACGAGTGCTACCGTCATGGTGCAAAAGGAAGTAGCGGACCGGATGGGCGCCAAGCCGGGGAGCAAGGATTACAGTGCCTATACCGTCAAGCTCGCCCTGCTCGCGCAGGTCATCGACCGCTTCGAGGTCGCCTCGAACAACTTCTTGCCACCACCACGGGTAGCCTCGACTGTCATCCGCCTCGATCGGATCGCTGGCCTACAGCAGCAAAGCAATCATGGGCCGGTGATCGACTATCATGAGATCAAGCAGGTGATCGATGCCTCCTTCGGGATGCGACGAAAGACCCTGCGCAACAATCTGCGCACTACCTTTTCTGTCAGCGCTGTTGATGTTGCTCTCTCCGACACGGGAATCGATGGGTCGGTGCGTGCCGAGACCCTTGACACCGCACAGTTCATCGCTTTGGCACAAGCCCTTTCATGAGGTGCTCGGCCTAAGTGTTGCGCTTGTGACCTGCTAGGCGATAATAATCGAGCTATCCGTTCCCACTAGATCTGAGACGGTCGTATTCATCTTACCGACCTGACCTACCGAGAGCTTATCTTCCAAGTGGAGATATTCCAGACAGGTCTGACAGGTCGCGATGGTGACGCCGCGCCCCTCGAGCCGTTTGATGAAATCGAGCACCCGTGAACCCTCGCAGGTCAGACGTGCTCCTTCATTGAGGAAGTGGATAGAGGAGGGGAGATCTTCGCTTTCCGCCAGGTTCATGAAGAACGAAGTCATCAAAACGGTGCCCAAAGCATGGTTGCTCGAACCGATCGAATCAGTGGTCACCAGCATCATCTTACTCATTTACTATCCCCTCACTATCAACAAAATTGATAGTAAGTATAATAACTTATTAATTGGGTACTGCCTAGTGATGAAGTGCTTCGTTCTTTGCGAGATACCCCTGGACGGGCATCTTGTGGTCCAGCTAGTGCAGTGCAGCACATCCAATACCGTATAATAAAGCGTCATGATCAAGGTAGACAACATTTCGGTCAGCTATGGTACGCATCCAGCACTTGAGGGGGTCTCTCTGACCTGTGAGCCTGGCCAGCATATCTGTGTGACCGGTGCGAACGGGAGTGGGAAATCAACACTTCTCAAGACGATCACCGCCCTGGTCCCGATCACGGACGGCTCGATCCAGGTCGATGGGCTCGACCCCTTCGATCCCGAGTTCACCCGCGATGTGCGCGCGATCGTCGGCTATGTACAGCAAAGACCGGACGATCAACTGGTGGCGACCAGTGTACTCGATGAGGTCGCTTTCGGACCTGAGAATCTGGGGTGCTCACGCGAGGAGATCAAATCCCGATGTGCTGCCGCCTTGGAAGCGGTGGGGCTCAGCGGCTATGAGGAGCGTGAACCCTCGACGCTGTCCGGTGGCCAGAAGCAACGGCTCGTCATCGCGGGGGTGCTCGCCATGCGACCGCGCTATATCCTGTTCGACGAGCCGACCTCGATGCTCGATCCACCTTCGCGTGCAGAGATCTTGAGGATCATGAAGGAACTCACGCAAGCCGGTGTCGGCATCATACATGTGACCCATGACCTCGAAGAGGTGCGCTACGCCGATACGGTACTCAGTCTGGATGCCGAGGGTGTCGTGCATGAGGATCCCGCATCGGTGATCCCTCAGATACCCCCATCGATGATCGAGCGTCCGGCGATCTTGCGCGTCGATAACCTCTCGGTCACCTATCAGGTAGGCGACCATGTCATTGAGGCTTTGCACGATCTGACCGTGTCGGTCACCCAAGGCGAGCTCATCGTGGTCAAAGGACGCACCGGTTCAGGCAAATCAACACTGCTCAAGGTCATGGCAGGGTTGCTGGAACCGAGCTGCGGTAGCGCAACACTCGATGATCGCCCTCTGAGCGATAAGCACAACAGAGGCAAGGTCGGTCTGATCTTTCAGGATGCCGAATCGGCGCTCTTTGCCGAGACCGTGCGTGACGATGTCGCGTTCGGGCCCCGCAACTTCGATGCGACCCCTCTTGAGGCACAGCAACTCGCCGATCAGGCCTTGCGCGCGGTCGGCCTTGATCCGAACGCGTTCGGGCAGCGCTCTCCCTTCCATCTTTCAGGGGGAGAGGCGCGACGGGTCGCTATCGCAGGTATCCTGGCTTTCTCACCCGCGTTCATCCTTGCAGACGAGCCTACCGCCGGACTGGACGCGCATGGGCGTGCGCTGGTCATCAAGACGCTGGTCGAGGCGACGGCGTGCAGTGGTGTGGTCATCGTCACCCATACGGTCGAGGATTTTGCCGCCTATGCAAGTCAGGTGATCTCTCTTGATTAACGTACCGATCGGCATGTACATACCGGGAACGACCTGGCTACACACCCTCGATCCTCGTGCGAAGCTACTCATCGTGGTGCTCCTTTCGATCCTGCTCTTCTCGATCACCTCGCCGATCATGCTCACGGTGATCGCTCTGTTGGTCGCCGCCGGTTTCCTGGTCGCACGCATCCCACTGCGTTCATTGCGCACGATCGTGGTGCCGATCCTGCTCATAAGTCTCTTCACGCTGGTCGCCAATACCATTGCGTGGGGTCCTGTCGGCGCCGACGCGACCTTTTTGGGTATTGGGATCTCTTTTACAGGAGCGCTACGGGGACTCTATTTCATGGTCCGCCTGCTCGCGTTGGTCTTGGTGACCTCGCTGTTGGCGCTTACCACCTCCCCGGTCGCCATGACCGATGCCATCACCAGTATCCTCTCACCGCTGCGCGCACTGCATGTGCCGGTCGATGACATCGCGCTGGTGTTCTCGATCGCGCTGCGCTTCATTCCTACCATCGCCGATGAAGCCGAGCGTATCGTGCTCGCCCAGACCGCGCGTGGTGCTCAGTTCGCAAGTGGCAACATCATCGCACGCATCAAGGCGTGGATACCGGTACTGGTACCTCTGCTCGTGCAGCTGTTTCGACGAGCGGACAATCTTGCGCTTGCAATGGAGTCGCGCTGTTATAGCGGACAAGGGCGCACACGACTGCGGGAGCTGACCTGGCACAGACGCGACACAGTGGTCATCACGATGATCATCGGGCTCTGCGCACTGGCGTGGTTCCTCTCTTCTCGTGGGGTGATCTAGGTGGATCACGACGATGATATGGTCACCATCGCGATCACGCTGTCCTATAGGGGAAGTGATTTTGCGGGATTTGCCCGACAGGACGATCAGCGTAGTGTGCAAGGTGAGCTTGAGTCCGCACTGCGTACGTTGAGCGGTTCTCCCGTCGAGACCGTCGGTGCGGGAAGGACCGACTCAGGGGTGCATGCGGCCAATCAAGTGGTATCGGCATCGATCCCACGCATCATGGTCGAAGATATCGACCGTCTGATGCGCTCGCTCAACGCACTCACACCAGCAGATCTCGTGGTGCGTGACGTCACGATGCAAAACGATGGATTCAGTGCACGTTTCGATGCACGATCGCGCACCTATCTCTACCGGATCGCCCAGACCGGAACACCGCCACTTTTCATGGCACCTTACAGCTGGTATATCGCGCACAAGCTTGATATCGAAGCTATGCGACAAGCTGCGACCTACCTGATAGGGGAACACGATTTCGACTCGTTCTGTGTCGCAAAGAGTGCTCAAGAGCTCCATAACAACGAGCTATCGACAAAGCGCCACCTCGATCATATCCAGATCGAGCCGGAGGTCGTCATGGGCGAGAAGATGCTCTCCATCACGATACAGGGAAACGCGTTTCTCCATTCGATGGTGCGCGTCATCGTGGGCACACTGGTCGAGGTCGGACTGGGCAAGCATGACCCAAGCTGGATCGGAGAGGTGCTCGCTGCACGCGATCGAACGGAAGCGGGACAGACCGCGCCAGCCCAGGGGTTGACATTGCGCGACGTTACGTACTGAGTTTCACCGATCAGCAGCCGAGCGATGGTGACGCGGTCCCCCAGTTCTGCAAAACCTGTGGAAGGGTCTAGAAATGCGGTCTCTGACCTGCTATAATGGCGGTTGGATTCGAAAGGTTACACTCTATGAATAAACTTCCTTTTGCGATAAAGGAAATCCGCACAAGTCTTGAAGAAATGCAAGGTCAGCCTATAAAAGTCAAGGCGAACATGGGTCGCTCAAAGATCTTTGAGCGTGAGGGGATCGTCCATCAGATACACCCCTCTCTTTTTGTGATCGAAACACTGGAAAAGAGGCGGCGCACCGCACGCGCGACCTATCAGTTCTCAGACATCCTGACGCGTCAAGTCGAGCTCTCCGATCCCGAGACGGGCGAGATGCTCTTTCCGTGGTTGCTCGAAGACGAGTAGTGAACTATCTCTCACCGGCAAAGGTCAACCTCTCACTCAAAGTGGGGGAGCGCCTCGATGATGGGTATCATCCGGTCGATACCGTCATTCACTTGCTGGATTTCGGCGACACGATCTCGATCGAGGATGCCGACCGTCTCGCGCTGACCTGTTCGGTCGATCTGGGTATCACCGAGGAAGAGAACATCGCCTTTCAGGCTGCCCAGCGTATCGGTGAGGCGTTCGAGCACGACACTCCGTTTAGTATTCACCTTGAGAAGCGCATCCCCCACGGTGCAGGGTTGGGCGGTGGTTCCTCGAATGCCGCAACGGTGCTGCGCGCTTTGGCAGATCGCTGGAAGATACCGCTTGATGATGCGCGACTTAGAGAGGTGGCACGCTCACTGGGTGCCGACGTCATGGCTTTTCTCGCACCGAGCACGTGCACCTATCTGACTGGTCGAGGAGATATCGTCAAAGAATCCCTCAACCCTTTGACCGGATTGCCGATCGTTTTGATCCAGGTGCCTGGGTCCCATGCCTCGACCGCGCAGGTCTATCGCGTTTTCGACCAGATTGGCCCGACAAATGCGAACCCTGTCCTGACCAACGATCTCGAGCAAGCTGCCATCGCGGTCTGCCCACAGACCGGTATCGCGTTGGAGTGGCTGCGCACCCATCCCCAAACTGACGGGGCGCAGGTCTGCGGGAGCGGATCAGCATGCTTTGGTTTGGTGCGATCGCAACAAGCGGCGGAAGAGCTGGCACGCGGGGCGTCTGATGAAGGTTTTTGGTCGGTCGCGGCTACTATGCGCTAGAATCATAAGGACAAAAGAGGAAGATCGATCGAGTGAAAGCGGGAGTGACGCAACGATGAGTGCAGAGACGACCTATGACGCGATAGTGCTCGGAGGTGGCGACGGGAGTGCCATCGATCCGGCTCAGCCCATCAAAGGGCTGATCGAGATCGCGGGCAAACCGATGATCCAATGGGTCGTCGAGGCATTGGACGATGCCCGGTCGATCAATGAGATCGTCGTGGTCATGCCACAGGCGGTCTCGCTCGGTCCGTGGGCTGATGGTGTGAAGGTGATCGTGCACGATGGCACCCTGATCGAGAACGGTGAAGCCGGTGTCGCCCAGGTCGATGGGACCCGTCCGATCATGGGATTGTGTGGCGATATTCCCGCAATCACCGCTCAAGCGATCGACGACTACACCGATCGAGTCAACAAGCGCCATGTGCAGTTCTCCTATCCACTGATCCTCGAAAGTGACATCGAGCGTGAGTTTCCCGGTAGTATCCGCACCTATGTCAAACTGCGCGAGGGCAAGGCTACCGGAGGCAATATCGTCACCGGTACGGTCGAGGTCATCGAGAAGCTCCGCCCTCTTATGAATGATTTTTATGAGATGCGCAAAGATCCCTCGAAGGCGATCAAGCTGGTCGGACCGCAGATCGCGACCCAATATGCGATGGGACGCCTGAGCGTGGCGGCGGTCGAAGAGCGTATCTTCAAACAGTTCGGCATCCGTGGCGCCGGTATCTTTACGAGCTTTGCCGCGATCGGCACCGATGTCGACAAACCCAGCGATGTCAGTGCGATGGAAAAGGTGCTGTCAAACCGCTGACCGTACGAGCGGTGCCCATTTATGTTACTATTCTTATTCGCGTATGCGTGCGCCTCAGCGCACGATCGCAGTGGCATAGTGGGGTATCGTCTAAAGGCAGGACTCTGGTTTTTGGTACCAGCTATCTAGGTTCGAATCCTGGTACCCCAGCCAACTCCATAAAATGACCAAAATTGAGGCTTTCAAAGGCTGAAATAGCGGCTTTCATGCTGAATTTGTTGCAAATACTTGCGATTGGCATATTGACGGCAGTACTATATACGTGTGGGAAGAAGCATTCGACGATTAAGCGAACATAGACAACCAATCATTTGATTTTGCTTGAGATCCCAACCTTCCCTGGATCTCGCGAAATATGGGTGGAGCTGCTTTCGGGTGGCTCTATTCATGTCTACTGCTCAACTCATGCAAAACGCGTGAATTAAGAGTTACGACCGATCGATTTTTGTATCTTTCATATCATTCTGTTTACACTAATGACTTTTATTCGCCGTATGCGGTAGACTGAATCTTCTAACACTTCTGATGATCGAGAGGAGAGGGCAATGGCACAGCCAACGGTCGACTATATCTGGAAGAACGGCAAACTCGAAAAATGGGATGATGCTCGCGTCCATGTCCTCACGCATGCTCTGCACTACGGATCCGGGGTATTTGAAGGCATCCGTTGCTACGAAACACCTGATGGACCTGCGGTTTTTCGCTTGACCGACCATATGGCGCGCCTTAAGGATTCGGCCAAGATGCTCTACATGGATCTCGACTACACGGTCGATGAGCTCTGCCAGATCGTCATCGACACCATCAAAGCCAACAACATAACCGAGTGCTACATCCGCCCACTCGTCTTCCGTGGTTACGGATCGATGGGCGTCGACCCCCTGCCTGCACCGGTCGAGTTCGTCGTCGCCGTCTGGCCCTGGGGATCATACCTGGGCGAAGAGGCACTGACCAAGGGAGTCGAGGTCGGGGTATCCAGTTGGCGCCAGCGATCATACAATGCCTCACCACCGGCGATCAAGGCGTGCGGAAACTATCTGAACAGCGCATTTGCACGCATGGAGGCCAACCGCCATGGATATAACGAGGCTATCTTGCTCAACGAGGTCGGCCAAGTTGCCGAAGGCACGGGCGAGAATCTGTTCATCGTCAAGGATGAGACATTGATGACCCCCTGTATCAGTGACGGGGTGCTTGTCGGGATAACCCGCGATTCGGTCATGGACATCGCACGCGATTTCGGCTACGAAGCGATCGAGTGCTCGCTGGTCCGCACCGATCTCTATACCGCGGATGAGTTCTTCATGACGGGAACAGCTGCTGAACTTGTCCCGGTATGTGCCTGTGATGGTATCCAAGTCGGAGAGGGAGTAGCCGGTCCGATGACGCTCAAGCTGCAAAAGGCGTTCTTCAAAGCGGTACGAGGCGAAGATAAAGCATATAAGCACTGGCTCACCTACGTGTAAGATATGTCGTTTGTCCATCTGCACACCCATACGGAGTATTCGCTACTTGATGGCGTCGCGCGGGTAGAGCCGCTCCTCAGATACGCCAAAGAGCTGGAAATGCCCGCCATGGCGCTGACCGATCATGGCTACATGTTCGGTGCGATCGACTTCTACCGCACTGCCCAAAAGGTCGGGATCAAACCTATCATCGGATGTGAGGTCTACTTCACACCTGAATCGCGCCATGCCAAGGAAGGAAAGCCGAATCTCTATCACTTGTTACTGCTCGCACGCGACAACGAGGGGTATCACAACCTGATGTCTTTGTGCTCTCATGCCGCCATCGGCGGGTTCTACTACAAGCCGCGTGTCGACACTGAGCTGCTCGAGCGTTTCTCGAAGGGGCTCATCGCCACCTCGGCATGTATGAATGGGATCATCTCGCGCAGTTTGGAATACGGCGAGCCGGATAAGGCACGGCGCTGGGCTGAGACCTATGCGCAGATCTTTGGACCGGAAAACTTCTACCTCGAGATCCAGAACCAAGGCATCATATCGGAGGCGGGAGTATCTCAAGAAAAACTATGTGCCCAGATCGCAGCCCTAGGACAGGAGATGGGACTGCCGCTGGTCGCGACCAACGATATCCATTATCTGACGCGCGAAGATGCGCATACCCAGGACATGATGCTTACCATCGGGACCGGTACCACGCTTGATGACCCCGATCGCTGGATGTTCCAGTGCCAGGAGTTCTATGTCAAAACGCCTGCGGAGATGGCGCAGACCCACCACCAATACCCCGAGGCGATCTCAAATACCCTCGAGGTCGCCGACCGATGCGAGGTGGAGCTGGAGTTCGACAAGATCATCTTGCCGGTCTTCGATGTACCCCAAGATAAGACCGATGACCAATACCTGCGCGAACTCTGTCTCGAGGGACTGACCAAGCGCTACGGCGATCCTCTCCCCGATGAGGTTATCGAGCGTCTCAACACCGAGCTCGAGGTGGTCACGAGCAAAGGTATCAGTGCCTACTTCTTGATCGTCGCCGACTTTGCCCAATGGGCAAAGTCACAAGGGATCGGGGTGGGACCGGGTCGTGGCAGTGCCGCAGGTTCGATCATCTCCTACTCGCTGGGGATCACCGATCTCGATCCGTTGGAATACGGGTTGCTCTTCGAGCGCTTCCTCAATCCCGAGCGTACCGAGATGCCTGATATCGATATGGATTTTGACGATCTGCGTCGTGGTGAGGTCATCGAATACGTGCGACAGAAGTATGGGGATGACAAGGTCGCCCAGATCGTCACCTTCAACAAATGCAAGGCAAAAGGAGCGATCCGCGATGTGGGACGCATCATGGATTACCCCTATCACGTGCCTGATCGCATCGCGCAAAAACTGGTGATGCCCGAGATAGACGCCACCATCTCGACATCACTGGACGGTAACCCTGATTACGCCCACGCCTATCAAGAGGAGCCCGATGTTAGGCGCATCACCGACGAGGCGATGCGTATCGAGGGCATCATACGCGGTGAGGGAGTTCATGCGGCTGCGGTCGTCATCGCTCCTGAGCGCGTCAGCCATTTCGTACCGACCAAGTTCGATACGAAGGAAGGTGGCGTCATCACGCAGTTCGACGGACCGACCGTCGCCCACCTCGGTCTGCTCAAGATGGACTTTCTCGGTCTGCGCAACCTCTCGGTCATCCAACGTGCCCTACAAAACATCGAAGCCACCCATGGTATCCATATCGAGGAGAGCGAGATTCCTCTTGATGATCCCGCTACCTTCGAGCTGCTCTCGCGTGGCGATACTGCCGGGGTCTTCCAAGTCGAATCGCAAGGTATGCGCTCTCTGCTCAAGCGTCTCAAGCCGACCTCGTTCGCCGATGTGATCGCAGTACTCGCGCTCTATCGTCCTGGTCCTTTGGGCAGTGGCATGGTCGATGACTTCGTCGCGCGCAAGAATAAAAAGCGCGAGGTCACCTACTATGACGAGCGTCTCAAGCCCATCTTGGAAGAGACCTATGGGACCTTCGTCTATCAAGAGCAGGTCATGCAGGTCTCCATGGAGATGTGCGGGTTTTCTGCGGCAAAGGCCGATAAGTTGCGCAAGGGAATGGGCAAGAAGATCCGTAAGGTGCTCGACGAGCTCAAGACCGATTGGATAGAAGGCGCAGCGAGCAACGACTACGATCCCAAGTTGGCTCAAAAGATGTGGGCCGATATCGAGCCGTTCGCCGAGTACGCCTTCAACAAATCGCATAGCGCAAGCTATGGGGTCATCACTATGAGGACCGCGTATCTGAAAGCACACTACCCTGAAGAGACGATGGCTGCCGTGCTCAGCTCCTATCTGGGGAAGACCGATCAGCTCATCAAATACATCAACGAGTGCCGCAAAGCCGGCATAGAGGTCCTCCAGCCTGACATCAATGCATCACAGAGCGATTTTACCGCGGTACCGGGCGTCGGTATCCGTTTCGGATTGACCGGTATCCGGGGCATCGGAAAAGCGGTGGTCGAACATATCATCGCGGTGCGTGACCAGGGCGGCCCCTTTGCCTCCCTCAATGATTTTGTCGAGCGCATCGATCCGGGCATCGTAGGGGCAAAGACCGTCGAGTTCCTGATAAAGACCGGTGCGTTCGACTCGACCGGCTATCCCCGCCAGCAACTCTATAAGATGTTGGCAGAAGACGGCATCTTCGAGGCGGCAGCAAAACGGTTCAAGGACAAAAGCATCGGGCAGCTCTCCATCCTCGATCTCTTTGACGATCAAGAAAGCGGATTTGTCACCGAGATCGCACCGCCGCAGTCGCATGATTGGGAAAAGCGGATCAAGCTCTCATTCGAGAAGGAACTCTTGGGTGTCTATGCATCCGATCATCCTCTTAAAGAGATCGAAGCGCAGATGAGCGAAGTGACCGACTACGCCCTCGATCAGGTCGAGGATTTCTCGGGAGGCGAGAGTGGTTGGTTTGCCGGGATGCTCTCAAAGGTCGAGATCCGACCGACCAAAGCAGGTAAGCTGATGGCGACCATGAATCTTGAGGATCTGGGCGGATCGATCGAGTGTATCGTCTTTCCCAAGGTCCTTACGCAGTATCGCGACTACATCGTCGATGACGCGACGGTACGACTCCATGCGCGCTTTGAGGCCGATGACCGTGGGTCGAAACTCATCGTGAGCAAGGTCGAGCCCTTCGGTGGGGCAAAGCAAGCTCAGCATCATAGGCGGCTGCGGATCAAGGCGACGCCGCAACAGGTCAAGAACGACGCATTCTCCGATCGTCTCACTCAGGTGTTTCGACATTTCCCAGGAGATGAGGTTGTCGAGCTGAGCATCTATGATCAGGACCTCGATCGCACGATGGTGGCGGTCATGGGGCAGCGCGTCGATGCGAATGCCACGGGATTGTCTGCAGAGCTTGACGCGGTCGTCGGTGAGGAAGGTTACGAGCTTTGGTAAGCCAGAAGCGTCGTCTTCCCAGCATCGATTCACTGACCCCTCTACAACAAGGGCTGCTCAGTGCCGTCGTACTGACGTTGGCACTCCTCATCGGCTCGATCGTTTATCTGAGTTTCGCTGTGTCCAACAATTGGTTGACACCCTCACCGCGCAACCGCTTTGAGCGCGATCTGATCGTAGCGCAGGACAATCTTCGTGCTGCGCAGCAGGCTCAAAGCAGTGATCCAACAGCTCAAAACGACCTGGCAGTAGCTGATGCGACCGCCCAATTGATCTTGGTGCGCCTCGATGCAGGACAGATCTCACGGGCGCAACGAGAGGGAGAAAGTGCGTTTGCGGCCTCTCCCGATCATGCACCGACCGCATTCGCGTATGCGCGCGTCCTGTATGCCACCAAGGAGTACGAGGCAGCGCAAGAGATCGTATCTGGTCTGGTACAGGACAAAGCAACGCTCTCCTCTGAACTGCTGCGCGAGACCTACCATCTCCAGTCACAACTCTACCAACAAGCAGGTGAGGGACCTGCAGCGCTTGCGGCACTACTCGACGCGGCACGTATCTCCCCGGCATCTGCGCAATACTATGAGGAAGCGGGAACTCTAGCCACCTCGTTGCAGCGCTATGATGACGCGATATCAGCCTATGGATGGGCACTCGCTCTAAACCGTAGCTCGTCGGTCGCGCAGGATGGGTTGCGTTCGCTACGCAGCTCGCATGCGGGTGCTTTCGAGCGCAGTGTCGAGGCGGTCAGTGAGGCGACCGGGGTCGATATCGAGGAGCTACTGCGATGAGCCCGACCACCGATACCGTATCGGTCAGGTTCCCGTTTGCGACGCGTCAACGTCAGGTGACCATTGCGCTGGGTTGTATCTTTATCGGCATACTGATCGCGCTCGCCCTTCTGTGGCTTTTGGTCTATCAGTCCGTCATCGCCTCGACCGAAGGACCCAACGAGGTCGGTCCCTACAGCACACAGCTCGAGATGACCTGGTATGGTGCAGCCGGAGAGCTGCTCCGTCAGCCTTCCGGTATCGCGTTCGATGAGGTTCGAAAGCAGATCTTTATCACCGACTCGTCCCGTGCCATGGTCTACATCCTCAATATGGATCTTGAACGTATCGGTGCGTTCAACGGCGGGACTGAAGATGAGTTCAGGCTCGAGTTGCCCACTTCGATCGCAGTGGCTTCGACAGGACAGGTCTACGTGGTCGATGCCGCGCTTCAAAAGATCGTGATATTCGATGATCTCAATCGACCGGTACGAGCGATCAGTTTTACTGAGGAACCGCCCAAAGCGGTGACGGTCATCAAGGATCCCGACGGCGTCGAGCACCTCTGGGTACTCAGCTATTCGGGAGTATCGCGTGGGTCGCTTGACGGCGATATGGACTGGGGCTATTTCGCCCGTGGTGATCAAGCTGGCCAATTCAACAACCCCAGCGATCTAGCTGGTCTCTCCCATGAGGAATCGACCACGATCTTCATCAGCGATACCTTCAATTATCGTGTGCAGGCGTTCGATGTGACCGAGACCGGACTCGAGTTGCTGTGGATCTATGGAGACCTTGATGAGGAGTCTGCACAGACCATGCAAGCTCTACCGGTCGAGGACGCGACCGATGCGGATGCGACCGACGACACAGAGGCGCTCGATGTCGAGGAGCAGTTGCTCCAAGAGGCACAAGAGGATGCGCAAGCCGATGAGCAGAGTACAACAGGTACGCGGGGAGCCGATCGGCTCATGGACTTACCGGTAGGGGTCACGACCAATGGGGAGCAGCAGGTCTTCGTCCTTGATGGTATGGGCGCGACCGTATTGACCTTGGACCGTGATACCGGTGATCTGATCACCGCTTATGGAGCGGTGGGCACACAAGAGGGCCAGATGCTCTATCCCTCCGCCATCGCCTATGGCAACGAACAGATCTGGATCGTCGATCAGGGCAACGGACGCCTCTCGGTCTATTCGCAACAGGAAAAGCCGGCACCCCCGCAGCTGATCAGAGATCATTTCCCGCTCGAGCTGCTCTGGTTGGTCATCGGATTGCTCATGTTGATCGAGTTGGGATGTCTCCTCTGGCTTGCCACCATGTGGTCGACCAAGCTGGTGTTCGCTCTTGACGCGCTCGAGCGGATCGACGCACGCGAGAAAGGCTCAGCTATGGTCGATGTGGTCGAGACCATCTATGTAGCCCCCGGCAATGAGGCTTATGCGCTCCAGGTATGCAGCGGTGCACGTATCGCGACCGCAACACCCAAGAAGCGCATCATCAGCCAACTGGAACCGCTTCGCGAGAAACTCAGCGCCTATGAATTCGATACGTTAGCTGCTGCAGGATCGCTCAAACGCGCCGTGTTGGTGACCGACAGCAACTCCGATCTCTTTGTGGCCGCACTGCAATCCGGCATCCCGGTCATCGACGTGACCGAGCTGATCCAATATGCCGATACGGTGATCGAGGAAGAATTCGAGCCGATTCCCGGTGTCGAGCTGACTTCTGCTGCAGAGGAATAGCGCAGACTCGCGCAGAGATATCATTCGTTAAAAAGGCATGGAGGACCGTTGGTTTTTTGGGAATTTTGCCTTGGTAATCATTGAATCCTCAATTGCAGTACGGTATGATATACCTGTTGTGAAAAGCCTCAGTCAGATAGGATTGCATGGGCACAACTTTTTCTGATATGAATCGTTTGTTCAGGCGCGTGTTTTTCGTGTCTTTTTGCGTGGCACTCTGCCTGTTCTTACTACCGATGATCGGTGGTGCCGACGAGATATCCCTCTTCGATCTGGCTGGTGAGAGCGACTTCGTCTTCATGGGTACGCCTGCAGAAGAGATCCCTTGGGATATCGAGCCAGGGGTGCCGAACAATCCCCATGGTGGGTATCAGACCACCTCTTCGAAATGCATCACCTGCCACTCGACACATGGCGCGGCAGGAACCGATATTTCAGGTGACGGTGCCAATATGTTCCTCGGTCGCAGCTCTTCTGGCTGCGCCTATTGCCACATCCTCGGTGCCCCAGCAGCGCCCAACGGCACACCATCTGGTGGTCCGCTACCTTCGAATGCTGATTTCTGGGTCTATACCAATGTGGGTTACAGTGCTGATGGTTCGCAGTATGGAGGAGATCTGAACGCGCGATCCGGTCACCTCCTGGGAGCCAAGGCGGAAGTCCCCGCTTCAACGATGGAGGGTGGCTTCATTCTCGGATGCAGTACCTGCCATGTGGTCCATGGCTCGGCGGTCGGCGCATGGCTGCCTACCGATCTATATGATCCCAGCGGGACAGCGGAGTGGGCGACCAGCAACGTGGGCTATAAGTTCCTGCGTTCGAATCCATCAGGATCACAGCGCGATCCGAGCGATCCGGCCAATGTAGCGGTTCCCAACGATATTGGTGAGGCGACCGCGCTGTACCAAGACATTGATGCCCTCAATCAATTCACCCTGTCGGTTTGGTGCGCGAACTGTCATGATGCGGCATTCAATGCACAAAGAGTTCCCTATCATGACATGAGTGCGGACTATTCCCTTGTGGAGACCTTTACCGTGACCGGGCTGCCCCTCAAGAACATCCATCCATCAACAGATCCCCAGGATAAGGAAAGCATCTCTGACGATCACTATTACGGATTCTCCCATCGCTCACCGAAACCGAGTTATAACCCATCGCAGAATACTGAGATGTTCTATACCGGTTCGATGGAGTGCTATAGCTGTCATCGTGGCGGGTTGAGTTCACGAGGTGAGGCTCTCGTTGGCGCTCCCCTCCCACCGGGTTATGAGAGTGCTCTCAAACCAGGCGCACAGGACTGGCAAATCGATGTTGATCCAAAGGCTCAGTGCGCACGCTGTCATTATGGTTTTGCGAACTATGCCGTCGATAAGGTGAGGCTGACGACAGGAGACTTTCCTCATTCTTTCAACGGAGCACGTGGGCATCTGGGTAATTTCATGATTGCCGATAGTGCCGATCCTTACGGAGAGGCGACGCAGCAAAATCCCATTGATGAATTATCAAATAATCCTTATAACGTCATCAACCTGAGCAGTAAACAGCAATGGGCGCCCCCCAACCAGGTCGTCACGATAACCTCGGATAATGTATTTCGTGAGGGCTTTTGTGGTCGTTGTCACGTGGTAGATGAATTCATCGATGGCATTGAGGGAAACCAGATCAGGTTCATCAAATCCTACCACTGGCTCCAGCATTCGATGCCATCGTATTGGATGTTCACCCCACTGATGGATCCAGGCGTTTGGCATTCTCCAGGAGTCACCCCGTAGTGGAGCTGAGAGCTCCGCGCGGGTGTAGAGACTTCTTGCCCGCCGAAGCCTCCCGACGCGAACAATCTCACAAACTCTTTGGGCACAACGCACTCATTCTTGAGGGGCGCGTGCGGTTCTGTGCGCTTTCCCGGACTGGTATGAGACCTCAGGTACCATCTTTGAAAACAAGTTCGGTAACGTATAATAATCCGTACGTGAACACCCGAAGGGGTAGGTAGCCATGCTCAGAAGAATAGAACTCGAACCAGGTCAAGAACTTACCGAGGAGCTACTCGATCGCAAAGGGGGCATCTCGGCTGAGATCGCTTGTGGTGCCGCTGATATCGTCGACGACGTGCGAGCGCGCGGTGATGTAGCGCTGGGGGAGTATACCTCACAGTTCGATGGCGCAACGCTGGAAGATACGCGCGTGAGCGCTGATGAGATCGCGAACGCATATGAACAGGTCGATGATTCGGTGATAGAGGCGCTTCGCTATGCCGCAAAGAGGATCGAAGCCTTCCATTCGCATAAGGTACCGGAAAGCTGGACGGTCGTCGATGATGATGAGGTCGAATTGGGGCAGAAGATCACACCGATCGATAGGGTGGGGGTCTATGTGCCGGGTGGGACCGCGCCCTATCCATCGAGCGTCTTGATGAATGTGATGCCTGCCAAAGTAGCCGGTGTCGACTCTATCGCGATGGCGACCCCTCCCACAAGCGATGGCACTATCACTCCTGCGATCTTGGTGGCAGCCGATATCGCGGGGGTCGATGAGATCTACAAGATGGGCGGTGCCCATGCGATCGGTGCACTGGCCTATGGGACCGAGACGATCGCAGCAGTCGATAAGATCGTCGGTCCAGGCAACGCCTATGTTGCAGCCGCGAAAAAGCACGTCGATGGGGATGTAGGTATCGACATGATCGCAGGACCTTCCGAGGTGCTCATCATCGCAGATGAATCTGCTGATCCACGCCTGATCGCGATCGATCTGATGGCACAGGCTGAGCATGACATGCGTGCTGCGACCTATCTGGTCACGACCGATCCCACCATACTAGAAAAAGTCGAGGAGAACCTGAAAGATCATCTGAAACGTACCTCGCGTGCCGATATCACCCAGGCATCCCTGAGAGATAACAGTGTCTGTGTGGTCTGCGACAGCATCGCTGATGCGATCGTGGTAGCCGACCGGATCGCGCCTGAGCATCTCGAGGTCATGACACGCGATGCCGATGCGGTCGCCGAGGCGATCAGCAATGCCGGAGCGATCTTTGTCGGGGCGTGGACGCCCGAGAGCGCCGGTGACTATGTTGCCGGTCCCAACCATGTGCTGCCCACCCAAGGCACCGCACGTTTCAGTTCAGCGCTTTCCACCGATGACTTTCTGAAGAAGACGAGTATTCTTCGTTATACTCGAAAAGGTCTCGAGCGAGATCGGGATGCGATCAAAAATTTGGCGGGTACCGAGGGTCTGTGGGCACACAGGGAAGCCGTGACGATGAGGTTTGACTCATGAGGATGACGACACAGAGAAGAAGAACCGCCGAGACCAATATCGCGTTGATGCTCAACATCGACGGCTCCGGTGTGGTCGATGTCGTCACGGGGGTGCCGTTCTTCGATCATATGCTCGAAGCATTTGGGCGTCACGGTGGCTTCAACATGACGATCCATGCCGAAGGAGACATCGAAGTTGATGATCACCACACCGTCGAAGATGTGGGTATCGTAATAGGCCAGGCGCTTGCAGCCATTTTAGAGGATAAAGAAGGTATCACGCGATTCGGACACAGCTATATGGCGATGGACGAGGCGCTGGTACTCGCTGCGATCGATATCAGTGGACGTGGGCAGTGCTACTACGAGCTGGATATACCGGTCGAGTTGATCGGTACCTTTGACACGACCCTGGCCCACGAGTTCTTCATCGCTCTTGCCCGTGAGGCAGGGCTTACGCTTCATATTCGCAGTTTCGAGGGAGTGAATGCCCATCATCTGATCGAAGCGGCGTTCAAGGCGGTCGCACGCGCACTGCGCGTTGCCCTGACTGTCGACCCGCGTGTCGTGGGAGTACCCTCGACCAAAGGATCACTCTAGTGTTCGTCTTTCCTGCCATCGATGTTTTGGACGGTACAGCCGTACGCCTGCTGCAAGGTGATTACAATCATGTCACCGTCTACAACTGGGATGTCGTCGCGCAAGCTGCTGATTGGGTCGATGGGGGAGCGAAGTGGCTTCACATGGTCGACCTGGATGGCGCGCGCAGTGGTCTGCCAGCCAACCTCGCACATATCTCAGCGGTCGCTGCCAGATTCCCTGATCTGATGATCCAGGTCGGTGGAGGCATCCGAAACCAAGATAGCGCACAGCGCCTGCTCGATGCAGGTGTGTCCCGAGTCATTTTCGGGACGGCACTGGTCACCGACTTCGAAAAGGTCGGCGCGATCGTCGAAACCTTGGGATCCGAGAGAGTGGTGGCCGGCATCGACGCACGTGATGGTCTGGTCGCGACCGAAGGGTGGAGAGCGGGCAGCTCGATAGAGGCGAACGCGCTTGCAAAGGAGCTGAGCGCGATCGGCATCCGTCATCTGGTCTTTACCGATATCGCGCGCGATGGTGCCCAGACCGGCATCGATACCGAGGCGTACCGTCATATTGCCGATGCTGCTGGCTTTCCCGTGATAGTCAGCGGGGGAGTGACCAGTCTGGCTGATATCGAGGCGGTGCGCGAGCTGGGAGAGACGGTCGCCGAAGGAGTGATCGTGGGACGCGCGCTCTATGAGAAGAATTTCACGTTGCCTCAGGCAATTGAGATGTTGAAGGGATAAGAAGGGAACTGCAGTGGACTACATTCGTGTGATACCGTGCCTGGATACCGTTGATGGGCGCGTGGTAAAAGGGATCAACTTCGTCGACCTCAAAGATGCGGGGGACCCGGTCGAGATGGCAGCAGCCTATGATGCAGCGGGAGCTGATGAGATCGTCTTTCTCGATATCACTGCAACCAACGAGGACCGCCCCACCATGCGTGAGGTCGCCTCAGCGACCAAAGACCAGGTCAACGTGCCGTTCATCGTGGGTGGTGGCATGCATTCTCTTGAAGATGTCGAACGCATGTTGGAGGCGGGAGCTGATAAAGTCTCGCTCAACTCGGCGGTCGTCAAGAACCCCGAGCTCATCGATGCGATCAGTAAGAAGTATGGGTCGGAACGCCTTATCGTCGCGATCGACGCCCGCCAAAAGAGTGATGCGGCAGGTGACGAATGGGAAGTGATGATCAACGGAGGCAAGAGTGGTACCGGCATCGATGCGATCGAGTGGGCCCGTGAGGTCGCCGACCGTGGTGCTGGACAGATACTGGTGACCAGTATGGATCGTGATGGGGTGCAGGATGGCTATGACCTCGCACTGACCCGTGCGGTAAAACGTGCCAGTGATCTACCGACCGTTGCCAGCGGGGGAGCCGGAAAGCTTGAGCACTTCGTCGAGGCAGTCGTCGAGGGTGAAGCTGACGCGGTACTGGCTGCCTCG
>WQXV01000001.1 GCA_009781565.1 Actinomycetes bacterium | reverse complement strand
CCTAACATAAAGGTAACATATCCGCACAAGGCAATCCAGAGTATCCCATAAGCGGCAATCACATACGGCGCATCTTGCAGGACCAGATTATACAGTTCGGTGTTGGTGGGATCGATCATCAGTAGTCCTCCAGCCCTTCTTTGAGTATATCGAGTCTCTCTCTCATATCTTCTTCGGTCGCGCGCAAGACATAGATCGCATAGCCGATCATGAGCATGCCGAGCTGCGCGATGATGAACGGTATCAGATTCGTCGTATCCATCCCCGACCGGAACACGACCGGATGGCTTGAGGGGATAAGACGCGTGATGATGAAGCTTAAGGGTGCATCGACCCAGGCGATGATACAGAACACCGCCGCATAGGTTGCGGCACGCTCCTCATCACCCACACTGTTGCGTACCACGAAATAAGCCACCATCAACACCATCATGATGAAATACGTGGTCAACCGTGGTTCCCAGTCCCACCATACACCCCAGCTTGCGCGGGTCCACAGAACCCCGGTGATCATGGTGGCGACCACGAAGACGAACGCGGTCTCCATGGCGATGCGTGATCGGGTGTCGTATTTCTTATCTTTTCTCAACAGGAAGAGGACCGCGAAGAGCGCCGCGATCGAAAAGACCAAAAATGAGGCCTCGGCGACCGGCACATGGAAATAGAATATCTTTTGTGAGAGCCAGGGCCGCTCGTAGGCGATGCCATCGGTCGGTTGCAGATTGGGCGGAGCGAGTGCGAACGAGGTGTCGAGCGGCACTTCGGAGACGATCGTGCCGAACCCTTGGACGCGCGCGGTATAAAACGCCATGAAGAAGGCAAGGGTGGTCAAGAGTCCACCGATCACCATGAGCACCATAGCAATTTTTAATTGTCTACTCACACGCGAGCCTTTTCTTCATAGCCTGAACAACAATAGCTACTCCTTTTATGGAGCACTTCTATTATAGGCGCTATTTCACCTTCCCTATACAATCTCAACAACTTTTATCGGGTACGTCTAGGCTCCGAGGATGAATTCGTAGAGCGCGAAGGCGACGGCGATCATGATCGCGTCATACCCAAGTGCAATACCGAGCATCGTCCAATAGGTCTGCACATAGCCTGGATCGGCGGTGATCACCGCGGTCAGTGCTGCTACGATCACGAGTAGCAGGGGAAAGATGAGTGGGATGAACATGATGGCCAAGATAAAGTCCTTGCCGGTCGTGTTGACCGACATGGTGGCCAAAAACGTCCCGATCCCCGCAATGCCGATCGAGCCGACCAGCAAAGCCAGTGCCAACATCCACCAGGGACCACTCTGGGCACCAGAGCCACTCAAGAAGATGAAGTAGAACAGCGGCACGACAAAGATCTGGACCAAGATCAAGAATATGAGGTTTCCTACCGCTTTGCCAAAGAATATGACGGGTCGGTCGACCGGAGAGAGCAGCAACGCCTCCAGACAGCCTTGGTCCTGTTCGTGTACCAACGAGCGGTTCAGCCCCAGCATCGAGGTGAACACGATCGCAAGCAGAAGTAGTCCTCCCGCGATACGTGAGACGTCGAAACCTTGGCCTGCTTGGGAAAGGGCCACGTAGTAGATGATGAGCACCAATACCGCATAGAGCCCCATCGAGGTCAACATCTCCTTGGTGCGTAGCTCCATGACGATGTCCTTGCGCAAGATCGCCTTGAACTGCTCGAAACTCGATATCTGTCTTTTTGCCGATGCCATCTTTACGAGACTCCCAAGCCGACGGTGTCGCGATAGGTCGAACGAAACGCTTCGGTATCCAGTGATGCCCTCTCTTCGAAAAGTACCACTTTGCCCCGTGCCAGGATAAGCGCATGGCTACACATCTCCAAGCCGTGCTCGAGATCATGGCTGACCATCACGAAGGTGTGCTTGTCGCGAATGCCCTCGATCAATGAGTCGAGGATATCGCTGGCGTGAGGATCGAGTCCTGAATACGGCTCGTCCAAAAAGATGAGCTCCGGTGAGGATAACAGTGTGCGTGCCAACGAGAGTCGTTGGGTCATACCGCGCGAGAATGTGCGCACGATATCGAGCTTGCGATGGGTCAGCTCGACCGCGTCGAGCAACTCATCGATCCGCTCTTTCGAGCTGGGGATACCGTAGAGCTGCGCGAAGAACTGCAGGTTCTCATCGGCGGTCAGATCCGGATAGAGTAAGGGGTTGTGACTGATAAGGCCGATGTGCTCACGCAGCGCGAAAGCGTCTTTGACCACATCGTAGCCCAGTACCTTGACATCGCTACCTGCCGATGGCGGGGTCAGCGTGGCAAGCACGCGCAGCAGCGTGGTCTTACCTGCCCCATTGGGACCAAAGATCGAGAGGAATTGGTGTTGGGCAAGCTCGAAGGACACCTTATCGAGTGCCTTGCGTACCCCGAAGGTCCGTGACAGATCGTGCACATCAAGCGCTAAGACATCGGTAGGGATCGATTCTGTGGACTGGCTCGGTGTCATCGCGCGGTGCTCGGTCGCCTCGATCGTTGTTGTGCTATGCCGTCAGTACGTGTTTGCGCTTGGGCCACATGGCCAGCACAGTACCGACCAGCAGCAACCCGAAGCCGGCCCACACGAACCAGATCAAAGGATTGATCTTGACGTTGATATCAAGTCCACCATCGACGACTCCGTGATAGACCAAGAAGATATCGCGCAGTGGTTCGGATACCACATGGGCGTTGTAGCGGGTCATGCCGTTGAGGGCGAACTCGGTGATCGAGGGAACGACGGTCCCGATCGATCTTCCCCCACGGGTCACATCGAAATAAGCCCGTGACTCCACGTCCCCATTGGCAAGCTCAGTCTCTTCGTGTTTGATGAACGTCAGGGTGTAGTCGGCGATCTCGATCGTCTCTCCTGCTTGATCGGGCACGGTGACCGAGACGTCACGTACATACATGCTCGAGCCGATCAGACCAATCACGATGATACCGATGGCGATATGACAGATATAGCCACCTGATTGGGTGCGCGCCTTGGTCAGTACCGACCAAAGAGCACTCAGCGCGCTCTCGCCCTTCGAGTTCATACGGGCACGGACACCGCGTGCGAAGAGCGCCAACGTGTTCGTGATCAGAAACGCGCTCAGACCGAAGCCGAGCAGTGTCGTGATCGCATACATCGGTTTGCCGAACTGCAGATAGTCGCTCGCGATAGCTCCACCGGCAAGCACCATGTCATCATAGGTCGGAAGCAGAACGCTGATCCACTCCCAGATGAGCAACGCCAATATGCCCGCGGCAAAGATCAAGGGGATCTTGATCTTGCCCCACAAGGCCCTACCTTCGGTCTTTCCCCATGACAGAAGCGGGCAGACCGCCAAGACCGCAAGGAACAGGATCCCGATGGGACGCGCGAGTCGTTCATAAGCCATGGGACCTTGATTGAGCGAGTTTTGCATGAAGAATGAAGACCACCAGCTCGACGTCGTCAAAGCGGCGATGATGAAAGAGGCGAAGAACATCAAGACGTTGGTCAGATAATAGGCAGACTCCCTGCTGGACAGCGACTCGATCTCTTCGACGTCACTGCTGAAAGAATCCCAGCGCATCGCAAGCCCGATCAGCGCGATGATGATCGGCCCCCAGATCATGAAGCCGAACAGCCGCGCAGAGAGGGTATCAGGCGCAAAGGCGTGGACCGACTGGACCAGCCCTGAACGGGTGATCCAGGTACCCAGGATGACCATCGCGAAGGTAACAGCTGAAAAGAGGATCGCCCAGCGCTTGAAGCCATCACGCAGGCGATAGATCGTAAAGCTATGGATCAGTCCGACTCCGACGAACCAAGGTAGGATCGACGCGTTCTCCACCGGATCCCAACCCCAGTAGCCACCCCAACCCAAGACCACGTAGGCCCAGATCGAGCCCAGACCGATACCGGCGCCCAGGAAGAGCCATGCGAACATCGTGATGCGATCGACATGCTTGACCCAGCGAGACGACGGATCGTCGACAATCAGGGCTGCCATCGCATAGGCGAACGGAACCGCAAGGCCCGCATACCCGATGAACAAGGTCGGTGGGTGCAGGATCATCGCCCAGTGCTGCAGCAGTGGATTCATTCCGATCGTCGCAGCTTGCCCGACCAGATTACCGTTGACCAGCAGGTGCGCCGGAGTAGCGATAAAGGGATTATTGGGACCGTTGGGAACGATCAGCACGATGCAGAAGAGTGCGATGATGATGTTGAGCACCATCAGCGCCATATCGGTCAGCTCGTCAAGATCACGCAGACCGCGCCATGCCACATAGCCGGTGAACAAAGCCAGCAACCATGCCCAGAACAGCAACGAACCCTCGCGACCCGCCCAGACACCGGATAGATCGTAGAGCCAGCGTAGTGCCGAGACATCGGTCGAGCGGTTCGATGCGACATAATAGATCGAGTAGTCACGTATGAAGAACGCGATTGCGATCACCAGTGTCGAGATCGTGATACCGATCAGTGAGGCAAAAGCCGAATAGTAGCCGAACCGTGTGGTCTGCTCGTTGTCACTCATACGTCCCATGAGAAGGGTGATGGCAGCGACGACCGCCCCGACCAGTCCGATCCACATGCCTAATTGGCCAAGTAATAGCATCTAGTGAACTCTCCTAGTTATCCTCGATGGCGACGCTGACTGCGTCGAACGCACCGTTGTTGTTCATCTCTCCGGTCACCACGACTTTGGTATCGCTGGTGGCGACTTCATCTTGCAGGGCCCCTTCATAGGCGATATTGAGTTCAACGGGGCCTCCTTGCGCATCGACCAGCACAAAACGCACCGCCGATCCGGAAGGATTGACCTTTCCGTCCTTGACGAGACCAGCAACTTTGACCGGCACGCCCACCATCGTATCTGAGCGCTCCTTGAGCTGCGCTACCGTATAGGCATCGGTCGATGATTCGTATTTGGAGGGGCATTTGGTGATCATCTCGGTCGAGCGGATTGTACCGTCCTCTTCCATCTCACCGGTCACGATCGCGGTGACCCCATCACCGAAGGTCGAAGGTACGGTCGCACCCGCATAGACCACGGTGATGACCGCCCCCGTGCCATCCGCATCATCCTCGTCGCGGATCTCGAATCGCATGGGGTTGGTACGCTTGTCCCACGAACCGTTGACCACGGTACCGCTGACCTTGACGCGCTTGCCTACGTTCTCGGCTTTAGCCGCCTCGGCCACCGTCATATTATATGAACTATTGTTGGCGCTCAGCGTCGCAAACAGTGCAATCAACGCCAAGACGATGATAACTGATATGCCGATCAGCCGATTTCGCGCACGCTTGTTCATTTGCTTCCTTTCAGCAGGGATGGTGCCTGAACTTTCGATATTTTATCACAGATGGCCCTTGGTAGAGCCGCTCCCACAGATATCACAGATACTCGGCCGAGGGCATCATTTTGCACTCGTCGGCCAGCTGAGAATAGCGCTCAGGCTCCAACTGAGTTGAGGAACCGTCAAGTGCGATCAGGCATGCTTCGATCAAATTCGTCCCAAAACTGCGTCCCTCCAAGCGTGGGGTGGTGGTGACCAACAGCTTGATGCCGCGCTCTCTAAGATAGTCGACGTCTTCAGCGGTGGTAGTGTTGGTGATGACCCACTTACCCTCCATGTCCGGTGGCATGTGCTGGACGACCATCTTGTAGTCGCCCGCGATGATATCGCAGTCATAGTATTCACGCTCTGCCGCCGCGTTATGCTTGGGCTCGCTGTGATGGTCGGTATTGCTGTCATAGAGCATCGCAAAGGGAAGTTGCACGGCGAGCGGAGCCACCAGATGTGCGGTACGGATGAAGGTCTTTTGTGAGCGGATCACCCACGGAATGCCCAAAGCCCACAGCAGATCGCCATAGCAGACCTGCGATCCAGCTTCCTCAAAGCCGCAGGCCAGGCCCCAGCGGTCCAAACCGGACAGGCATAGTACCTTCTTACCGGCCAGATCACAACCCAGCTCATCACTCATGTAACGTACGGCACGCTTCTCGAACGCACCTTTGAGTCCTCCCCCGCCGACGAACGGCTTATCAGGAACATACTTCTTGAGTGGCTTGACCTCGCGGAACCAATAGCGCCTTCCCGCACTTTCCATGAAGAAATCGAGGCCACCCAGCCCGACTGCGGCGACACGTGGGTCCTCGTTAAGCTCGCACAGGCGCCTGATCAGCTTGTTCTTGTCATTATCACAGCCTTCGCGCCAGATCTCGAAGCGCTGTCCTCCCAGATCAAGATGGGTCTTATGGTCGCGGGCGCTCGAGCCGAGTGATACCGAGACGACTTGGGGATAGGTCTGCTCCATCAGTCTCCCCATCCTGCCCACTTGGTACCGACATCATCGGCATCGAACTCGGGCGGGACCGGTAGATAGATCGAGAACTGCATGCCGCCTCCGATGCGGTTGGCAACTTCGATCACACCACCATGACGATCGATGATCGCCTTGACGATGGAGAGTCCCAATCCGGCGCCGCCGCTGTTGCGCGCGCGTGATTCATCGGTGCGATAGAGACGTTCGAAAATGCGCCCGAGCTCATCTTCGGGAATACCGGGACCGTTGTCACAGACCGCCAACAAAGCATAGGTGTCCACCTCGAGCGCATGGGCTTTGACCAGTTTTTGGTCGATATCGTTTCGTGACGCGGTCGAAAGCTCGACCCAGACCTTGCCTTTCTTGCCCACGACCCGCGCGGCGTTATCGGCCAGATTCACGATGACCTGTTGGATGCGGTCACGATCGCCCAACACATTGGGCGCCTCGCCTTTTATGAAAAATGAAACACCGTGGAGCTCGAAGATCGCCTCGAGCGCCTGCTCTGCCAGTTCGGCAGACTCACGGGGATTGAAACTGCGCAGCTTGAGCTCGCCGGTCGCCCCTTCGATACGCTGCAGAGTCACCAGGTCTTGTGCCAGACGCCCCAGACGTCCTGCTTCGTTGACGATGGTGGTCAAGAAACGCTCTTGCACCTCGCGCGGCATATCCTCACTGACCAACATAAGCTCGGCGTTACCGCTGATGGTGGTAAGAGGGGTGCGTATCTCATGGGAGACGTCACTGACGAACTGAGTCTGTCGCGCATCTTCGCCTGAGAGAGCTTTGAGCGCTCTCTCATTTTCAGCCGCTACTTTATTGAATGCATCAGCCAATTGGCGTACATCACGCGCGCCGGCACTACGCACCCGGGTATCCTTCTTGCCCGTGGCGAACTCGACGATGGCCTCCAACGCATTGTAGAACTCACCGAGTACCGCCAATGAGGTCGGAGCGGCGAAGAAAAAGGCAGCGGTGGCCACCACGATGGCACCGACACCCAGCACGATCCAGCCGTAGTAACTCGGTGCCAACAGTGCGGTGATCCCGACGCACAACATTGCAAGCGTTGCAACGAACGAAGATCTTCGTAGTGCCCCCGCGATACGTGAACGTACCGTATTCTGTGGTATTGCCATAACCTCTATCTCTCGAAAAGTGAGGGTTACTCGTCAGCTTTGAAACGATAGCCGTACCCGCGCACCGTCTCGACCAGGTTCGCATCGACTCCGGCATCCTCGAGCTTATCGCGCAGGCGTTTGACATGGGTATCGACCGTCTTGGTCTCGACCAGATACTCCCAGCCCCATGCGTCTTGCAGCAGGTCGTCTCGCGACAGGACCTTACCCGCATTGCGCATCAGACAAGAGAGCAACTCGTATTCACGAGGAGTCAGCGCGATCTCGCCTTTTTCGCTATAGGCGCGATGGCCTGCCTCATCCAAGGTCACTCCTGCCACTTCGATGGTCGAGGGGGTTTCGGACATATCGCGTCCGGCACCGACTGAACGGCGTAGCAACGCTTTGATACGTGCGTTGAGCTCTTTGACCCCGAAGGGCTTTGCCAGATAATCGTCGCCGCCGATCTCAAGACCGACGACCTTGTCGATCTCGGTATCACGCGCTGAGAGGAATAACACCGGTACATCGGATTGGGTCCGAAGACGCTGGCAGACATCAAAGCCACTCATTCCGGGAAGCATGACATCAAGGATGATCAGGTCGAATGCGCCATTCAGTGCCATTTCCAACGCAGAATTACCATCGTGAGCCACTTCGACCTCATAACCTTCTCGTTTGAGGTTGTAACTCACGAACTCGGTAATTGCGTGCTCATCATCAACTACCAGTACACGCATCGGCTGACCTGACATAGGTACTCCTCTTCTGGTATCGGGTAGCACAAGACTACCTTCTTACGCTAGAATTCTACCATTAAGTAACGGATTTAGGTACGGGAGAGGACCCATGCTGCTCGCCGTCGACATCGGCAATACCCAGACCGCATTCGGCATTTTCAACGATGCGGGAGAGCTGGTCTATACCGGCCGGATTGCCACCACATCAGCTAAAACCCCTGATGAACTCGCTATTTTGATCCATTCCCTTTTTGCGAGACATAGCATTGAGACCGCGGCGATCGACCGGGTCGTCATCGCCAGCGTGGTCCCCTCTCTGACGAGCCATTGGGTCGAACTGAGCCGAGAGCTCCCAGCTGACGACATCCTGCTCGTTGACGCCCAGCGCTGCGGGGGACTTGAGATCTTGCTGGATAATCCTGCTGAAGCTGGTGCTGATCGGCTGGCTAACGCGATCGGTGCGATCCAGCGCTATGGCGCTCCGGCGATCGTCGTTGATTTCGGCACAGCGACCAACATCGATGTGATCGATGGCTGCAGTGCCTATCGCGGTGGGGTGATCTCACCGGGCTTAGAGACCAGCGCAGATGCTCTCTTCTCTCACGCCGCTCGGCTGAGCGCGGTCGATCTGGACCCGCCTGAACGCGTCATAGGTTCCTCGACAAGACAGGCGATCCAAGCAGGCTTGATGCGCGGCGAAGCGGCGAAAGTGGATGGACTGGTCAGCCAAGTTATAGAGGAGCTCGGTGCGGTTTCGACTCCCACAGTGATCGCGACCGGGGGCCTTGCACAGATCATGGCACCGCTCTGCTCTTCTATCGCCCATATCGATAGCGAGTTGACGCTTTGCGGGCTCTTTGAGGTCGCCCGTCGCGAAGAATCTGGTATCTGAAGGATAAGACTTCAGTGGGTAGAGGACGATTCAAACCAAAAACTCCTCGATCGAGGAGTTTTTGATACATCTTTTGATCGGTCTCGGGCTCGAAACCGTTTATCTTTCGATGGAGACTCGCCTGCGCAAGATCGATGTGAACACCAGAGCAGTGCCGATCACAGCTACGATCATCAGAGGGGCTAATAGTGTCTCGTCGCCCGTATGTGGTATCTCGGGAGGCTTCGGTGGAACGGGCGGAAGGGTGTTGGGTATCCACTGCCCGTAGAGGGTGATATCGCTTGTGACCGTATCATTGGTGAAATCCCATAGCTGGCCGCCACTCGGCTCGGTCCACCAACCCAGGAAGGTATAACCTGCTTTGGTCGGATTGCCGGGCATAGCGACCGTCGAGCCGTCTTCAACCGTCGTCGAGACCGGAGCGGTACTGTTCTGCGCATCAAAGGTGACAGTGAAGAGCTCGATCCAGTGGGCGTAGAGCGTCATATCCTCGGTGACCGGATCTGCGAGGTCCCAATTAGTACCACCGGCCGGCTCGGTCCACCATCCGTCGAAGACAAAGCCAGCTTTGGTGGGAACACCAGGATCGGTCGCTGGTTGTCCAGGGATCACCATCTCGGTGGTGTTTGGATCACCATTCTGAGGATCGAATACGACCTCAAGCAACTTATGGGCAATGAATTGACCTTCTCCCACTTCTTCGAATGCAACTTGAGACACATCAAGATTGAAGGCTGGACGCACCGCATTCCATGATTGATACAAACCGTTCATCACAACACCAGAGGTATATATCTCTGCTGCAGCAGCAGGATTGCTATAGGGTGAGCGTAACCACCAGTAGTCAGGAGACGCACTGTACGTAGCGCTTGGGTTATCGACGGCATACTGCGTGGTATAGCATATGCGATCGGTATTGCTCGCAAACCCGAAACTTGCAGTAAACGCCTCCTCGCGGCTGAGGAGAAATATCATGTCATAGGTATCGGGACCACCAGGAATTTCAAGTGGAGCTGCCGTAAAATAGCTGGGAGTTTCTACGAGCGTGGTCACTATCGCATTTTGCTCGGATGCAGTGAATGCCGCATCAAGGAATACCTCAGAAAGCCATTCACGCACACTGCTTTCCTCCCAGACCCGATGAGTGGCTCCGCCTGGAGCATACCATTGCGCATAATCAAGGCCGAGCTGGGAGAGCAGGAATATCTCGCCATCTTCGTTTCTCAATACTCTCCATGCGATCGGTTCGATAAGGTACGTCGAACCGTATGCTGAGAGGTAGTCAACACCCTCGACAAGATCGGTCACGTCGTCGATCCTTGTCTGTGGGTACGAGCCGAAGTAGATGATATCTCCCACACCGATATCTTCATGCGGTGTCACCAGCCAGGCTTGCGCAACACCTGAGAACGTGCTCAACATGAGCACCGTCATCAAGAATATGGCGATTATTCGTTCTGTGAGAGATTTCTTAGAAATACTTGCGAAAAAACCGTGCATAACGACCCCATCACTATCCGTTCATCACAAAGTACGAAGCATCTTTGCTTGCGAACCCAGTATAGCTCAAATCATCCGGTTATTGAACGGTACCCATCCTGAAACGATTCTCGTGCTGCTTATGGGGCGTCTCTCCAGCGTGCATAGAGCTCCTCGATGGCAGCGACGACTTCATCGGCAAGACCATCGGGCGCCCGGTCGATACCGATACCGATCACGAGGGCATCTTTGGTCTGCTCGACGAGCACGCCGGCGACCTTGTCCTCGCCATGATAGACATCATTGGGAGGTTTCACCCAGTAATCGCCGATGGCGGTGTTCTCAAGAGTATTGCGGACCACATGGGCTACGAGCAGCGGCAGGTCGGTGGCTTCCTTGGTCGGTGGAGCGAACGCGATCGAGAGATAGGTCCATCCCGGAGGACTGGTCCATGAATTACCTCGTGTACCGCGCCCTTTGGTCTGCTCGTCAGCCAGGAACGCCTTCGGTAGAATGCCTCCTTTAGCTGCGTAGGCGCGCGCCCAATCGTTGGTCGATGCAACTTTTTTTCTGCGCTTGATGTCCATACTACGGTCTGTCGCTGTTGACGAGTTCGATGAACTCATCGAGCCCTTTGGTACCCAGGTCGCCATCGGTGCGGTGACGGACCGAGAGTGTTCCATTCTCGATCTCGCGCTTACCCAGTATCAACATATAGGGGACCTTCTGTGCGGTCGCCTTTGCGATCTTTGCCCCCATGCGCTCAGCACTCGAATCGATCTCGACCCGTACTCCAGCAGAGCTGAGATCATCGGCGACACCTTGAGCTGCTTCGAGCTGATCGTCGCTGATCGGGATGATCGTGGCTTGGACCGGAGCGAGCCAGACGGGAAGTGCTCCGGCATAATGCTCGATCAAGATGCCCATGAAGCGTTCCATCGATCCCAAGATCGCGCGATGCAGCATATAGGGACGTTCGACACTGTTGTCGGCGGTACGATACTCCAGATCGAATTTCTCAGGCATGAGCGCGTCGAACTGTATGGTCGAGCATTGCCAGGTACGTCCGATCGCATCACGCAGATGGATGTCGATCTTGGGGCCGTAGAAGGCACCGTCGCCTTCATTGATCGCATACTCGATCCCGCGCTTGTCCAGGGTATCCTTCAGTATTCCTGTCGTGAACTCCCAAGTCTCATCGGTGCCCATCGATTTCTCCGGACGGGTCGAAAGTTCGGCAGTATAGGTGAATCCGAAGGTGTTCATGATGTAGTCGACCAGATCGAGCATCGCGTTGACCTCATCGGCGACCTGGTCTGCCGTACAGAAGATATGCGCATCATCTTGCGTGAAACTGCGCGCCCGCATCAGCCCATGTACCACACCGGAAAGCTCGTGGCGATAGACAGTACCGAACTCGAAGAGGCGGATGGGTAGTTCACGATAGCTGTGCAGTCCATCGGCATAGATCATCAGGTGTCCGGGACAGTTCATCGGTTTGATGCCATACTCGTTGATCTTGGGATGATCCTCGTCACCGTCGTTGATCTCGAAGAAATACATGTTGTCCTTGTAGTTCTCCCAGTGCCCACTGCGCTTCCACACATCGGATTTGTAGACATGCGGGGTGATCGCCTCGACATAGCCGCGTTCATAGAGTGCCTCGCGCAGCCAGTCTTGGAGCAGGCGCATGACACGCGCGCCCTTGGGGTGATAGAGAGGTAGTCCCGCTCCAGCTTCCTCATGGAAGCTGAACAGGTCGAGCTCACGGCCCAGCTTGCGATGGTCGCGCTTCTCGGCTTCCTCCATACGCCTCAGATACTCGTTGAGTTCCTCGGCGGTCGGCCAAGCGGTCCCGTAGATACGTTGCAGCATGGGCCGATCACTATCACCGTGCCAGTAGGCGCCGGCGACTTTCGTCAGCTTGAAATGACCCAGCTCACCGGTATCTGCAACGTGCGGACCGCGGCATAGATCAGTGAAGTCTCCGGAGGTATAGAAGCTGATCTCCCCATCATCAGCGTGCTCATCGATCAACTCGAGCTTATAGGGCTGGTCGGCCATGAGCTCGCGTGCATCATCGAGACCCAGCGTTTTGCGCTCGAACGGTTGCTTCTTTGCGACGATCTGGTGCATGCGCTCCTCGATAGAGGCAAGGTCATCGGGCGTGAAGGCGCGCTCAGTATCGAAATCGTAGTAGAAACCATCCTCGATGGCTGGGCCGATGCCGAACAAAGTAGCGGGAAACAGATCGGCGACGGCTTCTGCCATGACGTGGGAGGTACTGTGACGTAGTTGTTCTAGGTCAGTGGGGTTCATGAGCTATGTCCTTTTTCTTTAGAAGTCGAAATCAACATCTGCGAACGAGCCGGTACCCACACCCGAGAGCCGGTCGCTCGCTGTTCGACGTTTCGATTGACAGTAGGGGCAAGCGTGCCAGTTGGGCTTGACGGGACGCCCGCAATAATCGCATTTGACGCGTAGCTCGCTGAGGCATTCGGGGCAGATCAGGTAATCACCATCGATGCCGGTACCACACTTGGGACAGGCCTTGTTCTCGAGCTCGGCATCCAGAAGGCGCAAGCTCAGATCACGTTCTTGGGCGTCAGCGGTGAACTCGGCAGGACGCACGATCATGTAGATGATCACCAGTGAGATCACGGTGAAGAAAGGCAACAACCCCACCAGGGCAAGACCGTATTTGATGAAGGGAAGACCAGCGATGATGCCGATGAACGCGCATACCAGTCCGATCGCACCCCATATGATGGCGCCGGCTGAGCGCTTGATTGCGTCACGGTAGAGCCAATAGACCATCGCGATGGTGATGACCAGAAACATGATGCCGATGATGGCAGAAGCTGCCTGGAACAGCCCGCTGCTCAGAATAGGCGCAAGTAATCCGCTCATTTCATTCCTATCCGTCCCATAAACTCACTTTTCAACGATTCATTGTAGCATGCAGGGCTACCCCCGCTTACTTGTTCTAGTACGCCTGCAGTTCGGCTTGTGGCGCCATCACGTGACGTTTCGATCGGCACAGCAGCATCAGCAGCAATGAGAGCAGGAACGCCGCGAGGGTGAGCCAGACATAATCGGTGAGCCAGTCGATGATGCCGCCCAGATAGGGGATGGTCAAAAGTGTCCGCATCAATACTGAATCCTCTTCGAACTGCTCGTGGGTGTTGTCGCGATCTGCCAGTGCTATCGTGTCATAGGTCGTCTTTGACTCGGTTCGCAACACATTGACGATGCGGCGAAGCGTGACGGGATCCCCGGTCACCGCACCCTTGCGTGAAAAGATGATATCGTCCCCGATAATACCGTCATCGCTATCGAGGTTCTGTAGGATCACCAAGGAGCCATCTTTGATCTCAGGCTCCATATCAGCACTCCGTTGGTAGAACACGCCGTAGTCACCGAAAGAGGTGATCAGATTGTTTCGGGTCAGAAAACCGAAGGTGGTCAAAAGCAGCGCCAGGATCGTTGCGATCCACAGCAAGGTGCCGAGCAAACGCAGAAGCGCACGCATGCGTGAAGGCTCCTGCTGGTCTGACAGATTATCGAATTTTGATACCGCAGCGACCTGTTTGGGCGCCATCTCAATCGGCTGTGCCACCGGGATCTGTACCTGCTGAGGCACCTCGATCACCGGCGCTTCGATCTCGAGAGGCTCTACCGCGACTGCGACATCGCTTGGTACTTCGATCGGAGCTTCAGCAGCTTGCTCAACCGGTATCTCAAGGATCTGCTCAACGTCCTCGATAGGTACGAAGTGCTCTTCATAGACATTCTCGGCGATCGGAATAGCTTGCGCCACAGGGGCGACCTGCTCAACTTCGACGACGGTTGCCGTTTCGGTGACCTGGGCTACTTCAGTCGGTACCGATACAGCCTCGGTCTGCTGTTTGAGATTCTCGGCAATGCGCATTTCTTGGGCTTTTTGCAGATAATCGAGATAGATATCCTCGGTACTGCGGGGAACAAATTTCGTCATGATCGTTATCCCCTCTTACAGCTGCTCATTGAGAGCGGCATACATCTTATCGAGCTCTTCTTTCATGGTCGCGCTCGATTCCTCAAGTCGATACACATGCAGCGCAGCCTGATCTATGAGCGCGGTGATGCGCGCTTTGGTCTGCTTGCGCGCTTGAGTGGAAACCTTGGTCGCTTCACTGAGTAACTCGAGAGCTTCGGCACTGTAGTCGGGCGCACTCGGTTGCGGCTCATTGAGCTGTCCGAGCTTTGTTTTGAGCGGCTCGATCTCACTCTCCAGCTCTTGGTAGTGTGTGAGCAGCTCTTCGTAGTTCTCAAGTATTAAGCTCACAAACGCATCGACTTCTTGGGGCGCATACCCCTCACCCTGCGTTTGAAATGCAATTTTTTCCATCGCCAGACCTCCCGACGTTATGTCGCGTATGATGTTAGATTGTACCAAATTAGTGCAGAGGGCCGCTCAAGCTTGTCGCTCGTTGATCTAAGTGGCGCTTTTCAATGCCTGAACGCTCTGCGACAACCTCTGAGCAGCTCCATACAAGGAGAGGCTTCCCGTGATCAATAGAGGGGTCACACCATCCCACGTATCGAGCAGAGGCTTTTCACTTACCTGCGAAAGAGTTTCGATCAGATCATGCGTGGAGAGTGCGCGCTGCGTGTTCGGTGATTCTACAGCGAGATAGCCCGCTGCGATCGGGTCGAGTGCCTTGATGATCCCTTCAAGGTCCTTATCGGCATAGACACCAAGGGCAATGAGTGGATTCTCGCCCAGCTCACCCCTCTCAAGGGCACGTATGATCGTGTCTGCCAGGAGCTGAGCTGCTTCAGGATTGTGCGCACCATCGAAGATCACCACAGGTCTGTCCGAGCTGTTGCGTCTCAATACCTCGAAACGTCCGGGAAACGTAAGGGTCTCGAGCACTGTAGGGACGGTATCGGGTGAGAGCGCACGTCCAAGAAGTGCCTCAGCAGCCGTGAGCGCTGCCTCGATGTTGGGATACTGGTAGGTCGGTATATGCGCTGGCAGTTCTGCGGGCAGAGCTTCAAGCGGATGGGTCAACATGACCGCACCGACTTCATGAGCCCTCGCTTCGATGATTTGACGAGCTTCAGGGTCGACAACCCCTGCACTGAGCACGAGCGTCGATCCCAGCTTGATCGCACCTGCTTTATCTCGCGCGATCGCCTCGATACTATCCCCCAGTATGGCGGTGTGCTCTAAAGAAACACTGGTGATGACCACGACGGCGGGATTGAGGATGCACGTGCTATCCCAGGTACCGCCGATACCTGCCTCGACAACAGCGGCCTCGACGTCACGCTGTGCGAACTCGCTGAAAGCCATGGCGGTGACGATCTCGAAGTCTGAGGCCTGTGGGAGTGCAGGGTTTTGCTTTGAGGCGGATCGCCAGGCGATCTCGACCGTATTGCGCGCCCTCTCCCACTGCTGTGGTGTCAGGGGCGCTCCGTCGACCTGGATACGCTCATATTCATCGACCAGAGCGGGACTGGTCGTCATGGCGGCACGGAGACCTTCGGCGCGCAGCAGAGCCTCGATCACGCGGGTCGTCGAGGTCTTCCCATTCGTCCCGACCACCTGGACCGCAGCAAAGCGTGTCTGGGGATCATCGAGTTGTTCACAGAGCGCACTGATGACCTCGAGCGACGGGTTGATCCCTCGCAGGTCATCAGATGAGGAAATATCGGCCACCCTATCCCAGCTCAGCGAGTTGAGCGTCGATCAACTCGAGGCTCGTCTTGAGATCGTCTGCTGCAGCTCGATCCTTTTCGATGATCTCGGGTGCTGCCTTCGACAAGAATCCCTCGTTGGAGAGTTTCTTGTTGAAGCGATCCAGATCGGCGGCGACCTTGTCGCGTTCTTTGCTCAGCTTTGCTTTCTCGGCATCGAGGTCGACCAGACCTGCTAGGGGGATATAGATCTCAAGTCCCGATGCGACGGTCACACTGGCGTTTTCCGGCTTGGTGGTATCGGTCGCCGTCGTCAAGTGCGAGACCCGACCCAATGTCGAGATCAGCGACTTATTCTCTTCAAGAAGCTTCACGTAGTGCTCCGGCGCTTTTATAGCCACTTCGAGTTCGGTGCGTGGGCTCAATCCATAGCGTGCGCGTACGGTACGGGTAGCGGTCACGACCGCCTTGAGCACCTCGATCGCGTCCTGGGCGTGCTCATCATGATAGCGGGAGAGCGCGTCCGCGTCAGGCCACGGAGCGGTCATGATCGAGGGCGGAAGCTGTGTGTGATCCAGAGGCAGTTTGCGCCAGATCTCATCGGTGATAAAGGGCATGAAGGGATGGAGGAGTCGCAGAGCATTGTCCAACACGAAGACCAGCACCGCTTGTGCTTGGGCGCGGTCTTCCGCATCATCACCTTGCAAGCGGCTCTTTGCCAGCTCGATGTACCAGTCACAGAATTCAGACCAGAAGAACTCATAGAGATCGCGAGCGACCTCTCCGAAGCGGAACTCCTCAAGCCCGGTCTCGACGTTGGTGACCAACGTGGCCAGTCGTGACAGGATCCAGCGATCAGCGACATTGTCTGATTGCGGCATCTGTGCTCTGGGGGTGAAATCGGTCACATTCATGAGCACGAACCGTGCGGCATTCCATATCTTGTTAGCGAAGTTGCGGCTGCTCAGAAGCTTTTCCTCGTCAAACTTGAGATCTTGGACCCCGGTGACCTGCAGCATCAAGCCGAAGCGCATACCGTCGGCACCATAGTCCTTCATCAGGTCGAGTGGATCGACTCCGGTACCGAGCGACTTGCTCATCCGCTTGCCCTGCTTGTTGAAGACGGTAGGATGGATGATGACATCGTCGAAGGGAACCTGCCCTTCGTTGAAATCCATACCGCTCATGACCATGCGCGCTACCCACAAGAACAGAATGTCGCGCGCGGTCGAAAGGGTGGCGGTCGGATAGAAGAAGTTGAGCTCTTCGGTCGCATCAGGCCAACCAAGGGTGGCAAACGGCCACAGCTGTGAGGAGAACCAGGTATCGAGTACGTCCTCATCCTGGCGCAGGGGCGCTCCGCACTCTGGACAATCGGTCAGATCTTCAACACTCGCCAGCATCTCACCACAGTCGTCGCAGTAAAAGACCGGGATGCGATGGCCCCACCACAGCTGCCTCGAGATGCACCAGTCATGGATGTTCTCCATCCAGTGATAGTAGACGTTCTCCCAACGCTGGGGATGGAATTTGACACGTCCGTCACGCACCGCTTCGATGGCCGGCGCTGCCAACGGTTTCATATCGACGAACCACTGCTCACTGAGGTAGGGTTCGATCGTGGTCGCACAACGGTAGCACTGCCCGACCGAATGAGGATGCTCCTCGGTCTTGATCAGGTAGTCTCCGGATTGAAGATCGCGCACGACCGCGTCGCGCGCCTCGAAGCGATCCATGCCTGCGTAAGCCGCATAGTCAGGATCGTCGGAGACGATCTTAGCGTCTTCGGTCAGCACATTGATCTGGGGTAGATCGTGGCGCAGCCCGATCTCGAAGTCGTTGGGATCATGAGCGGGGGTGATCTTGACCATACCGGTCCCGAACTCGGGATCGACATATTCGTCGGCAATGATCGGTATCACACGACCCACCAAAGGCAGGATAGCGTTGGTGCCCACCAGATCGGTGTAGCGCTCATCATCAGGGTGTACTGCGATCGCAGTGTCACCCAGCATCGTCTCGGGGCGCGTGGTCGCAACGACTGCATGGGTCATCTGCGTCCCATCACCCAGCGTCGCCGGGTTCTCGAGCTCATATTGGACATAGTAGAGGGCGCCGGTCTGATCCTCGTGCTCGACCTCGATGTCAGAGAGCGCGGTCGTACAGCGTGGACACCAGTTGATGATACGGTTACCTCGATAAATCAGACCACGATCGAACCAGTCGACGAACGTCTTACGCACCGCACGTTGGTACGACTCGTTCATGGTGAACCATTCGTCATCGTAGTCGCAACTGCAGCCCATACGTTTGAGCTGCTCGACGATGGTCGAACCATGCTCGTCGCGCCACTCCCAGCACTGCTCGATGAACGCGTCGCGTCCCACATCCTGGCGGGTCAGACCTTCTTTGGCCAGTTTTTGCTCGACCTTGTTCTGAGTCGCGATGCCGGCGTGATCGGTGCCCAACACCCAGCGCGTCGGACGACCGGTCATGCGGTGGTAGCGGATCAGAGCGTCCTGGATCGTATTGTTCAGAGCGTGCCCCATATGCAGGGAACCGGTCACGTTGGGCGGAGGAATGACGACGACATAGGGATCCTTGCCGGTCGTCTTGCCCTCTGTGACCGATTGCTGGAAATACTTCTGATCGATCCAGTCCTCGAACAGCGATTGTTCGATCGAATGCGGCTCGTACTGAGCGGTCATCTCATTCATGACGCCTTTGCCTTCCGTTCTCCCTTTTTGGTATTACCTTTTGCCTCGGTCGTGCGGATCACCCGCGGCTCACCATCTCCGGTGACTGCGTCTTTGGTGATCACGACCTCTGCGATATCGTGTGCACTGGGCAGTTCATACATCAGATCGAGCAGGATCGTCTCACAGATGGCACGCAATGATCGCGCACCGGTCCCGCGTTCTTGCGCCTGCTCGGCGATCGCTTCCAATGCGTCATCCTCAAAGGTCAAGGTGACGTTTTCCAGTCCGAACAATGTCTGGTATTGTTTGACCAGCGCATTCTTGGGTTCGCGCAGGATCCGTATCAGATCATCACTGGTCAGCTCGGTGGTCGCGGTGACCACGGGAACACGTCCGATGAACTCGGGGATCAAGCCGAACGCGTGCAGATCCTCAGGAAGGACCTCGCTGAAGTACTCAGCGCTCTCGCGTTTCTCATGACCGGTCAGATCGGCGGAGAAGCCCACACCCTTCTTTCCTATGCGGTTGGCGATGATGTCATCAAGCCCGACGAACGCCCCACCCAAAATGAACAGAATGTTGTTGGTATCGATCGTGATCAACTCTTCGTGGGGATGCTTGCGCCCTCCCTTGGGAGGCACACTGGCAATCGAGCCCTCGACGATCTTGAGCAGCGCCTGTTGTACTCCTTCACCTGAGACATCACGGGTGATCGAGAGATTCTCGGCCTTGCGCGCGATCTTGTCGATCTCGTCGATATAGATGATGCCGACCTGAGCGCGCTCGACATCGAAATCTGCGGCGCTGAGCAGCTTGAGCAGAATGTTCTCGACATCCTCGCCCACATAACCTGCCTCGGTCAGTGATGTCGCATCAGCGATCGCGAACGGTACGTTGAGCACCCGGGCCATTGTCTGTGCCAGTAACGTCTTTCCCGTACCGGTCGGCCCCAGCAGCAGAATGTTGCTCTTGGCAAGCTCGACCTCGTCTTCGGTTCCCACGCCACGCAGGATGCGCTTGTAGTGGTTGTGTACCGCTACCGAGAGGTATTTCTTCGCCTCTTCTTGGCTTACAACGTACTGGTCGAGCTGTGCATGGATCTCTTTGGGTGTCGGTAAGACCTCTGGCAGTACCTGTTCGGCGACCTTGCGGGTATCAGAACCGGCGCGGTCCCCTTCGATGCTTTTCAGATGCGCAGGCATGGTATGCGCACCAAGGACCTGCATCAACGAGTCGGCACAAGCCTCACACATGCAAACGCCGTCTTGCCCGCAGAAGACCTGCCCGGTCGCGACATCACCGCAAAACGAACAGATCATCAGCGTAGGAGGCCCACCACCATCGAATCCGGTCGGATAAAAACCTCTCGAGTCAGACGACGACATCAGGCTTTCTTTTCCTTTTCGGCGATACGCTGGGTCAAAACATCGTCGACCAGACCGTAGGCTTTGGCGTCCTCGGCCGACATGATGTTGTCGCGGTCGGTATCGTTGTGTACCTGCTTTATAGTCTTGCCGGTGTGATCGGCCAGGATGCGGTTGAGCTCCTCGCGGATCCTTAGCATCTCTTTGGCTTGGATCTCGATATCTGAGGCTTGGCCCTGGGTGCCACCCATCGGCTGATGGATCAGCACGCGGCTGTGTGGCAGAGCAAAGCGCTTTCCTTTGGTGCCGGCAGCCAGAAGGACGGCTGCCATGGAAGCACACTGTCCCATGCAGTAGGTCGCCACATCGGGTTTGACGAACTGCATCGTGTCATAGATCGCCAGCCCGTCGACGACCGAACCGCCGGGGCTGTTGATGTAGAGCGCGATATCCTTATCGGGATCCATGCTCTCCAGATGCAACAATTGCGCGATGGTAAGATTCGCGGTGATCTCGTTGATCTCGCCGCTGAGAAAGACCACCCGCTCGTTGAGCAGGCGGCTGTAGATATCAAAACTGCGCTCGCCACGGTTGGTCTGCTCGATGACCATCGGGACCAGTTGATCTCTGATTTCATGTCGGTGTGTGCTCATTTACAATGCCTCCTCATCGATGGTGACCTCACTGTTGGCAACGAGCCAATCGGCAGCCTTGCGCCGAGCCAGCTCGTCATGCAGCGTGGTCATCAGTGCGGCCTCGGCCCACTTCTTGCGAGCCTCTTCCACAGGTATCTGTGCTTGTTCGGCAAGTATCTCCATCTCGATGGTGATATCCTCATCGGTCACCTCGAGATCCTTCTCACGTGCAAGAGCTTCGAGTGCGAGCTCCTCGCTGACTCCCATCTTGGCTTGGAGCGCGACATCTTTCTCGAACTCATCGGTATCAGCACCTGACATGGCCAGATACTGCTCAAGGCTCATCTGATTCTGTCCCAGCATCCCGACAAAGTCGCGCTTGAGGTACTCGGCGCGCGAATCGATCAGGTCTTGGGAGACCTCACCTTCGAGGTTTTCTGCCAGCGCGCTGATCAGACGACCGCGCAACACGTTGTCATAGGAGTTCTGCTTGCTACTCTCTATGTTGGAGCGGATCTCACCGGTCATCTCTTCGGCCGATTCGAAGCCTGACATGATCGCCAGATCATCGTTGACCTCAGGAAGCTCCGGTTCTTGGATCTCATGCAGCTCGATATCGAAATGTATGGGTTTGCCCGCGAACTCGGTGTTCTCCTCGCCACCTTCGATGACGAACTCGGCCTCGACGTTATCACCGGGCTTGGCTCCCACGATCGCCTCTTCGAACTCAGGCGGCATCATACCCTGACCCAGGTGATAGGGATATTTCTCGACCTCGCTGCCCTCGTAGTCCTCACCGTCAACGGTGGATTTGAACGAGAGGAGCACCACATCATCATCGCGGATCTTGCGCGCACGCACCTTTTTAAGCTGCGCGAATCGTTCGCGGATCGCATCGATCTGAGTATCGATCTCCTTTTGGGTCGCCTCACGCGGAGGCATCGTGATCGCCACCTCGGTATCTGACAGTGTCAGTTGAGGTCGCGTCTCGAAGGTCACCACATAGAGATAGTCCTCGCCCTCGGTGACCAGCGACTCCTCATCGAACTCGGGCTTTCCCACGACGCGATAGCCCTGCTCGTCGACCAGACAGGCAAAGCTGTCGTTGACGACCTGATCGGTGGCCATGGCGCGGGCATACTCATCACCGATGAGGTTCTCGACCATCGAGCGGGGAGCTTTTCCCGGACGGAACCCTGGGATCTTGTACTTTTTGGAAGCATCTCTATATACCTGGGCGACTGCCGCATCAACATCGGCGGCCGGAATCGTCGCGTTCATCACGATCTTGCCATCTTCAAGCGTCTCAAATATCGCGTTGCTCACCAGTTGTCCTCTCTGTTGTCTTGCATCTCTCGCTCGTGAATCATTTCGTTGTCCATGCGTACTTCGTGCGTGCGCAGCCATGAGCGTTCCTGCGCAATGTCTCATTATAACGTGAGTGGGGAAACAGACTGGCTTATGTGTTGGATTTCACGATTGGGGCATAACCCGCCAGTATCGTCTTGATACCTGCCGTGCCCTCGAAACTGACGGTGAGCGAATCACCCTCGACTTCAGTGATCTTACCTTTACCGAAGGTCTTGTGAAGGATCGTGTCGCCCGCTGCAAAGGACATCGGCTCACTCACTTGAGCAGGACGTACCGCTGCTCCATAGAGCGGTCCGGTCACTTTACCTCCGTAGACCCGTCCCCCCTCGTCATCTGCAAACACCTGTGATGGTTCGAATACCGAACGGTCTGAATCGATACCATGCCCGGCGATACCGCTGCGATCACCGCGCTTCTCCCATCCAAAACCCTCGAAACCTGCCGAGCCGACTCCGGCGCGCTCTATCAGATGATCGGGTATCTCTCCGATGAATCGACTGGGTGGATTGGAACTCGCATTTCCGAAAGCACGCCGCATCGCCGCAAAGGTCAAGAACAGTTGTTGGCGTGCCCGCGTGATGGCCACATAAGCCAGCCGCCGCTCTTCCTCGATGCCATCGGGGCTCTCACTGAGCGACATCGCATGGGGAAAGATCGACTCTTCCAGCCCCGCAACGAACACCACCGGATACTCGAGCCCTTTAGCGGTATGCACCGTCATCAACGTCACCGAGTCATCGGCGACCGAAAGCGCATCCAGATCGGTGCGCAGTGCGAGCCACTCCATGAAGGCGAACAGGTCGTTGTCCTCATGGGTCTGGGCGAACTCGGCAGCCACATTGATGAACTCGCGGATGTTCTCGGCGCGCGACAGGGCTTCATCGGTGCGCTCGTGCTCATAGGCTGCCAGCAACCCTGAGCGCTCGATGATGATCTCGACCACATCTTTGAGATCTCCTTCAAGTGAGCGCGTCGTGGCGAGCATCTCGACAAAATCGGTCAGCGCAACGGCGATCTGATGCCGGGTCTCCTCGCTGGCAGCCACTTTGGAGAGCGCGGTCTCAAAGGTCACATCCTCATCGAAGGCAGCCTTTTCGATGCGTGAGATGGTGGTGGCCCCGATACCGCGGCGTGGTGTGTTGATGATACGCTTGAGCGAGATGTCATCCATGGGATTGACGACCACTTTCAGATACGCCATGACATCACGGATCTCGGCGCGATCGAAGTAGCGCGTGCCTCCCACGATGCGATACGGGATTCCAGCACGCAAGAATCCATCCTCAAGCACACGACTCTGCGCATTGGTACGATAAAACACCGCAAAATCACTGAGTGGTCGATGCCCTTCTCGAGACAAACGTTCGATCTGCGCGGCTATATAGCGTGCCTCATCATGTTCGTTGGTCGCCAGATAGACAGCGACCTTCTCGCCATCATCGGCTGAGGTGAAAAGCTCCTTTGTCTTGCGCATCTCGTTGTGAGCGATCACCGCGTTGGCTGCTTCAAGGATATGTCCCGTACTGCGATAGTTCTCCTCAAGCTTGACGGTGTGCGCCTCGGGATAATCCGACTCGAACTCGAGGATGTTTCTGATATCGGCACCGCGCCAGCTATAGATCGACTGATCGTCATCGCCGACGACCATGACATTTCGATGATCGCGCGCCAACAGACGTACGATCTCATACTGGGCTTTGTTGGTGTCTTGGTATTCATCGACATGGATGTAGGAGAACCGCTCCTGGTACTGCTTGAGTATATCGGGGAACTGGTGGAACAGTTCGACCACGTTGACCAGAAGATCGTCAAAATCCATCGCGTTGTTCTGCAAGAGGCGCTCCTGCAAGCGCGCATAGATCGCTGCGATCTTCTTATGATAGGGGTTCTTCGCGGCATCCTCGAAATCCGAAGCACTGATCAGGTCGTTCTTCGCATCGGAGATGCGCGCACGCACAGCATTGAGCGGGATGGTGTCATCACCGATACCTTGCTCGCGCATGATCTCCTTGACCAGGCGCTTGCTGTCATCATCATCATAGATCGTGAAGTTCGAGGTGTAGCCCAGTTTCTCGCCATGAGCACGCAGGATACGTACGCACATCGCATGAAAGGTCGCCACCCACATACCGCCACCACTACCGGCGGTCAACTTTGCCAGGCGATCTCGCATCTCACCTGCCGCCTTGTTGGTAAAAGTGATCGCTAAGATCTGATAGGGCTCGACATGCTCGTCGTGGACCAGATGAGCGATGCGATAGGTCAGTACCCGCGTCTTTCCGCTTCCCGCTCCGGCAAGTACCAAAAGCGGTCCTTGCGTGGTGCAGACCGCTTCGCGCTGCGCAGGATTCAGGTCGGACAGATCAAGCACTTAAGCATCGCTCCTTTGATATAGTCGTTGTACGAATAGTATTCTATCAAGGTATAGACGCAGAGAGCGTGACGGGTATGCGACCGGCGCAGTTACGCAGTCGTGCATCAGTTTATTTGTTTGGATTGATGTTTGACGACGAGTATGTTCGAGCACGGCGTATACCCGTCACGGTAGGCTGCGTCTATCGTTGCGAAGCTCAGTTGCCGTACTCGATTGAGATCTCGTTGAACATATTGATGACATCCTCAAGGACGAGTGCCTGTTTTTCAGGCCCCTCCTTGTCAAGGATGATGTCTCCCTCATGAAGCATGATGAGGCGGTCGCCATACTTGAGTGCATGACGCAGATTGTGGGTCACCATGACCGTGGTCAGGTCCTTCTCTTCGACCAGTTTCCCGGTCAGATCCATTGTGATCTGCTGGGTCTTGGGGTCGAGTGCAGCAGTGTGCTCATCGAGGATGAGCAATTTGAGGGGAGCCATCGTCGATACCAACAACGCGAGGGCTTGGCGCTGACCACCCGAGAGTGAGTCGACCTTCACATTCAGCTTGTTCTCAAGACCCAGACCAAGCGGTTCAAGAAGCGACCGATAGTAATCGCCTCGTGATTGGTTGACTCCTCGCTTCAGATCGAAGCGCCGCCCTTTGTTCTCGGCGATCGAGAGGTTCTCCATGATGGTCATCGAAGGACAGGTACCTGCCGCCGGGTCTTGAAAGACGCGGCCGATGGTAGCATAGCGCTCGAAATTCTTCTTTTTTGATATATCTTCACTATCAAGGATGACTCGCCCTCCATCAAGAGGAATGTCACCACAGATTGCATTGAGCAGCGAGGTCTTTCCCGACCCATTGCTCCCGATGATGGTAAGGAACTGACCTTCGGGGACCGTGAGATTGAAATTTTTGAACAGGTGCGTCTCGTCGACGGTACCCCGCGCATAATACTTTTCAAGGTCGACCACATCAAGCATCGGATACGCCTTTCTTGATTCTCCCCGGTGCAGTCTCGCTCTTGACTTTCTTGACGCGCTCAGAACTGATTACCAAGATCGTCAGCAAGAGAAGAGCCGTAACAAGCTTGAGGTCGTTGGCAGGAAGACCAGCACGGATCGCCAGAGCCAGACACATACGATACAGGATCGCGCCGATGATGACCGCTGTCGTTACTTTGACCAGTGGGATCTTTCCCGCGATCGCCAGACCGATGATGACGCTTGCCAGCCCGATGACCACTGTGCCGACACCTAAAGAGATATCGAATGCGCGGTAGCGTTGGACAAGGATCGAACCCGCCAAAGCGACCAGACCATTGGCTATCGCCAGACCGATGATCTTTACGCTTCCCTTATCTTTTGCAAGCACGGTCACCAGCAGATCGTTATCCCCGACCGCGCGTAGGAGATATCCTGACTTCGTTCCCAGATACCAATCAAGTACGAGCTTTGCGGTAATAGCTAGGATAAAGATCACTATGAGCGGAAGATAAGGCGTGAGTGTATCGGGAACCATATCATAAAGGATGTTGTTGCGAAAGATTGTTGGAGTATCAAGGCGCAACGGAAGGTTCGAACGTCCCGCTATGCGCAGGTTGATGGTATAGAGACCGGTCATCACGATGATACCAGCTATAAGATTACGGACCTTGAGCTTGACATGAATGAACCCGGTGACCATACCTGCCACACACCCCGCAAGAAAACAGAGAGGCATGACCAGCAGAGGATGCCAGCCTGCCAGGAGGAGCGATGCCGTTATCGCTCCTCCCAGCGGGAAACTACCATCTACGGTCAGATCGGGAAAATCAAGAATCCGATAGGTGATGTAGACACCTAACGCCATGATCCCATAGATGAGACCGATCTCTAATGCACCAAGCAGCGCATTCACTTAGACGTATCTACCTGTCGATCGAGGTGAATACTTCAAGCGCACGATCGATGAGTGCTGAAGGCAGCTCAAGGTTGATCACGTCGGCAGCAGCCGTGTTGACATAGGGATTGAAGTCAGCGAACGCCTTGAACGGAATAGCCGTCGCCTCCTTCTCGCCCTTCAGTATCTGAGCAGCCATCTTGCCGGCTTCTTGACCCAGCGCAAAGTACTCGATACCTTCAGTGGCGACCGCACCGAGCTTGACCTGCTCGATCTCACTACCGAAGACCGGAACGTTTGCCGCATCGGTCTTGTTGAGCAGATCGGTCAGCATGGTGACCACGGTGTTATCGGTGGTGATATAGATCGTATCGACATTCTTATCAAGCATCGCATCGACCGCACCAGGTACCTCGGTCGTGGCGGTGATGCCGACTTCCTCGATGGTGAACCCATGGGTCGGGGCGGCTTCCTTGATCTCTGCAACGGTCGAGACCGAGTTGTCCTCACCGGTGTTGTAAATGATTCCGATAGTCTTGGCCTCAGGCAAGATCTCGCGGATCATAGCCAGTTGAGGGTCGACCGGTAGTGCGTCTGACATACCGGTTATGTTACCGATTCCACTGCCATCCTCATTGGAGAGGTTGGCGCCGACCGGATCTGAGATCGCTCCGAAAACGACCGGGATATCAGTGTCGAGTACGGCATTTTGTGCTGCTTGGGCACTAGGAGTCGCGATCGCATAGATCATGTCGACCTTTTGCGCCACGAAGTTCTGTGCAATCTGCTGGGCGGTCCCCATATCGGCTTGGGCATTTTCCAGAATGATAGTGAGGTTCTCTCCTTCAACGATCCCCTCATCGGCAAGTCCGGCAATAAATCCATCGCGGGTGTTGTCCAGCGCCGGATGCGGGGCAAACTGCGAGATGCCGATGGTATAACTCTCACCAGCATCGGTTGATACGCCATCGTCGGTGGTCACGTCGTCTGATCCGCCACATCCCACCAGCAACACACTGGCAAGCAAAATGCAGAACAGCAATAACACTAGCTTCTTCATTAGTAGTCCTCTCTGCTAACGCCGCATTCCAGGGCCAATCCCTGTATGCGTAATACAGCTATCCTGCAATTCTACTATAGATTGGGCTTGCTTATCTAGGGGCAGGACTCAGTAGTCTTCAAGCAGTTCGCGAACAAAAGCACTCCCCGGTGCAGCCTTGACCTCTTCGGGAGCTGCGAACTGAACGATGCGACCATCCTCGAGCACCATGACCTGCGTGCCAAGCTTGAGTGCTTCCGATATCGAGTGGGTCACGAACACGATGGTGACCCCGGTCTCGGTATGTATCCGTTTGATCTCGGTCTGGAGCTGTTTGCGCGTTATCTCATCGACCGCGCCGAATGGCTCATCCATCAACAGGATCTCAGGATTGGCCGCTAGTGAGCGTGCGATACCGACGCGTTGCTTCTGCCCACCGGAGAGCTCATCGGGATAGCGCGGCAGGATCGATTCATCCAGACGCACGATACCCAGCCATTTTCGTACTGTGTCATAGGTACGTTGCCGATCCCCTGCATTGAGCAGCGTCGGCACATAGGCTATGTTCTTCTCGACCGACATGTGGGGGAAAAGCGCACTTTCCTGGATGGCGTAGCCGATGTTGCGACGCAAAGCGATCATCGCGCTCTCACCTTTGCCGACGATGTCGACACCATCGACCATGATGTGTCCACTATCGGGACTGATCAATCCGTTGATCATCTTGAGTATCGTGGTCTTTCCCGATCCCGACCCACCGATCAGGGTGACGAACTGTCCTTTTTCTATACAGAAGTTGATGTCGTGCAGGACCTGCACCTCGGCAAAGCTCTTGTTGACCTCGATGAATTGGATCTGGCAGTTCGAGTTGGCTGATGGGTTACTCATCGCAACAACCCCCTCTCGATCAGAAAATCATGGGCGACATCTTTGGGATCTTGGCCCTGTTCTTCGACCAGATTGTTCAGACGCGCCATCGTCGCGTCATCGATCGCACTATCAAGCAGCATCAACACGTCGGCAAGTTCAGGGTGTGCGTCGAGCACTTCATTGCGCAGAACATTGCCGCAGCGATAGGACGGGTAGAAATCTTTGTCGTCCACGAGAACGAACACGCCTGATGAGCTGAGCTGTCCGTCGGTCGTAAAGATGTTGATGACATCGACCTGTCCTTGGGCGATCGCCTTATACTTGAGCCCGATATCCAGATCGGTCGTCGACTTGAAGGTCAGCCCGTACTCCTCGCTCAGCGCGTTGTAGCCATCCTCGCGCTCGAAGAAATCGTATTCCGCCCCAAAACTGAGCAATGGGGCGACCCGCGCTAGATCACTGTAGGTCTTCACATTATATTGGTCGGCCAGTTCGGCGCGAATCGCCAATCCGTAGGTATTATTGAACCCATACATACCCAGCCACTGCATATCGAAGCGGTCGTGGTATTCGGCCTGGAGCTCATCGAAGAGCGACTCGTTATAGATGCCGGTCTTTTTGAGCACCTCGTTCCATCCGGTGCCGGT